>DCIW01000173.1:0-556 GCA_002317225.1 Prevotellaceae bacterium UBA1716
AATGGAACCACTTGCCACAGAAGCAAGCTTGGTCTCTCACTCAACGCCCTGGTTGGATGCGACTTTATTCTTGTACAGTTACAGACGACTTGATGGCTGCTCGTGGTTCTCTTACTCAACGAATCCCTGGTTTTTCACCAAACGGAACTGCAAGTAGTTCATGGGTTCCTACTTATGGAACTGCAAAGATAGACATCTCTGGTATGGAAGAAGGTGATGTTGCTGGTCTTGCAGTAGTGCAAAATCCTTATTCTTACATTGCTGTTGAAATGAAGGATGGAAAGAAGTACATCACATTTAAGAAATACTCATTTGACAGTCAAAAACCAGTTTTGCTTGAAGAAAAGACAGGTCCTGCCCTTACGTCAGATACCATTTATTTGCGTTCAGTAGCTAACTTCGGTACAAGCACAAATGTCTTCTATTATAGCTATAAGCCTACAACCGGTTATACCAAGTTAGGTTCGACAATGACTATGAGGTATACGCTCGACCATTTCGTCGGACAACGCTATTATCTCTTCAACTTCTCAACTATTGCAACTGGTGGCCATAT
>DCIW01000173.1:620-8802 GCA_002317225.1 Prevotellaceae bacterium UBA1716
GATGCTGAGCAAGAGATAAGTGGTGGAGGAGAAACTGTTAACTGGAACGGTTTCCCATTCACAAAGGAATATTTCAATCCTTCAATCGTTGGAACTGGCACATTTGTTCCTGGTACAAAGTCGATAAAGACTGCATCAAACGGACTTGCTGGTTGGCAGTATCCTGAACCTTGGGATATATCACAATACAATTATCTCGTTATTAACCTCTTGCGCAAATGTACTTTTGCTGCAGAACTCCGCATATATGACAAGAACAATATTTGGGCACAACCTTATGTTGTTTCTCTTGAGAATAACCGTTCGGTAGTTGTTGACCTTCAAAGTATGGTGACTGCAAGTGGCAAGAAGATTGATCCATCAAATATTTGTATGATTGGTTTCAGCTCGGATGGCAGTTCTGCTTTCTATGTTAAGGAGATGTTCCTTAGTGATGATGGTGTCAATCCAACAGCAATATTCGATTTGAACCTCTCATCAAACGAAGAAATGAATGCTTCAAGTGGAGATATTTATGACCTTACAGGTCGTAAGGTAGTAAATCCTCGCAAGGGAATCTTCATCCACAATAATCAAAAGATAATATTGAAATAATTAACTGAAGAACAATTAAAAGCATTTCTTATGCTTTGACAAACGATACAAATAGTAACTTATGAAAAAACTAATCCTTCTCTCTTGCATCTTTGCAAGTACAATGACATCTTCTGCTCAGACTCTTCCTGACCAGAAACTCAACATGCCAATAGTTCAAACCAAGTATACTGCAGACCCAGCACCTTATGTGCATGATGGTGTTGTTTACCTTTTCACTACTCATGATGAGGATAATGCAGAGGGCTTCAATATGCAGGACTGGTTGCTCTATACTTCTACCGATATGGTAAACTGGCAAGACCATGGAGCAGTTGCATCACTCAAAGACTTCAAGTGGTACAAAGGCAATAATGGTGCTTGGGCGGAACAAGTAATCGAACGCAATGGCAAATGGTATATGTATTGCCCAATCCATGGTAATGGTATTGGTGTTCTCGTGGCAGATTCTCCATACGGACCATACGTTGACCCACTCGGCAAGCCACTTGTTTGGCAGAAAGAACATTGGGATGATATCGACCCAACAGTTTGGATTGATGATGATGATCAAGCTTATATGTTCTGGGGCAATCCAAATGTATATTATGTAAAGCTCAATAAGGATATGATTTCTTATGAAGGCGATATCGTAAAGCTTCCTAAGATTAAGGATTATCAAGAAGGTCCATGGGTTTACAAGCATGGTTCAAAGTATTATATGGCATTTGCTTCGACTTGTTGTCCTGAAGGTATCGGTTATGCAATGGCTGATAAGATTACTGGTCCTTGGGAACATAAGGGTCATGTAATGAACCATACAGTTCGTACTCGTGGCAATCACCCAGGAATCATCGATTATAAGGGAAAGTCTTATTGCTTCGGTCTCAATTATGACCTTTTCCGTCTTGAGACAAGTCGCCATGCAGAACGCCGTTCTGTCTCTGTTGCAGAGATGAAGTACAATGCAGATGGAACTATCCAGGAACTTCCTTACTTCCTTGATTGCGAACTCAATCAGGTTGAACCATTCAATCCTTTCCGTAAGGTTGAGGCTGAGACAATGGCTTGGGGCTATGGACTTAAGGTCACTCGTGCAAATCCTTCTGGTCCTTGGAACCCAACTCCATTCGTAACCGAAATTGATGAAGATGAATATCTCCTTGTTAAGGGCGTCGACTTCAAGAAGGGCGCAAAGACATTTACTGCTTCTTGTGCAAGTCATCTCTATGGTGGTATTATCGAACTCCATATCGATGCTGTTGATGGTCCGAAGATTGGTGGTGTTGCAATCCCTGCAACAAAGGATGAATACAAGGAATTCACTTGTAACCTTACTCCAACCAAGGGTGTTCATGACCTCTATTTCGTATTTAAGGGTGGCAAACAACAGAAGCGCAATCTCTTCAATTGGGATTGGTGGATGATGAAATAAACAAATGGATATGAAACGAATCATTTTATTATTACTTACGATTTTATTAGTCGAATCTTCAGTTGCACAACAGTTGAAGATTGACTTCGTTACGCCTTCCATCGTAAGGGTGCAATGGAGTGCAAATGACAAATTAATGGATAATGCTACAGGAGTATGCGTTTATCCAAAGTCAAATGTTGAGGTGAAGCGTGCCGAGACAGACAAAGAGATTACTTTCACTTCTTCTGAACTGAAAGTTATCTATGATAAGAAAACCAATAGCATCACTTATCAAGACCTTGACAAGAATGTTCTTCTTTCCCAAGTTGCTAACGGACTTTGGAGCGAACCAGTTGTGCAAGAACGCATCATTTATGATGATAAGTCGGCTCATGTGGAGGAAACGGCAAACGGAAAGGTAACGGTCAAAGATATTATCCGTCGTGATACAATTGGTATCAGCACTCGATATAAAGTGACTTTCCATTCTCCAAACGAGAAGGCACTCTATGGTCTTGGTGCTCACATGGAAGATTACATGAACCTCAAGGGCAAGACCATGTACCTCACTCAGCACAATCTTAAGGCGATGGTTCCAATGCTTTGTTCTACAAACGGTTACGGACTTTTGTTCGATGCTGGTTGTGCAATGAAGTTTAATGGTGATGAAATGGGAATTGCAAAGCGTCCAGATGCAAAGAACAACTACAGTTATTCAATGCAACTCGAAGCTGCAAAATCTGTAGATTACTATTTCATTATGGGTTATAAGCTCGATAAGATTATTGAAGGTTATCGTTATCTTACAGGTGATGTGTCTTTGATGCCTCGTTATCTCTTCGGTTATACTCAGTCGAAAGAGCGTTATGTGTCTTCTGATGATATCTTGAAGACTCTCAAGGAATATCGTGATCGTCATGTACCAATCGACATGATTGTTCAAGACTGGAATTATTGGCCACAAGGATGGGGATATATGAAGATGAATCCTAAGTATTATCCTGACCCAAAGGCACTTGCTGATTCGGTTCATGCCATGAACGCAAAACTTATGGTGAGCATTTGGCCTAACCCACAATGGTGTCCTGAAGCAGAAGACTTCAAGAGTCGTGGCATGATGCTCGAACATGATGTATACGATGTGTTCAATCCTGAAGCACGCAAGCATTATTGGAAATATGCTAATGATGAGTTCTTCTCTCGTGGTTTTGATGCATGGTGGTGCGACTCAAGCGAACCACTTGATGACGACTGGAACCAACCTCCTACTCCTGTCAATGGTATTGCTTATGGTTGGGATAGCCAAGAGCGTCGATGGAATTTGAGCAAGAACATTCTTTCAGATGCTCTCGGAGCAGAAAGAAGTTCGCTCTATTCTCTTTATCATTCAATGGGAATATATGAGAATCAGAGAGCTACAACTGCCAATCTTCCTAATGGTGGCAATCGTGTGGTTAATCTAACTCGTTCCACTTATGCAGGTCAGCAGCGATATGGCACAATCGTCTGGAATGGCGACACTCATGCTTCATGGGCATCTTTCAAACAGCAGATTCCTGCTGGTCTCAATTATATGGCTACTGGCAATCCTTACTGGACTATCGATGTAGGTTCGTTCTTCACTCGAAAAGGTCAACGCTGGTTCTATAATGGTCAATTCCCGCAGGGAGTGAATGATGACAAGTATAAGGAATATTATGTCCGTATGTTCCAATGGGCAACGTTCCTCCCAATGCTTCGTAGTCATGGTAGTGATACTCCTCGTGAGATTTGGCGATTTGGCGAACCAGGCACTCCTTACTATGATGCAATCCTCAAGATGATAAATCTTCGTTACGAGCATATACCTTATATATATAGTATGGCGGCTAAACAGACTAACGAAGGTTATACTATGGCTCGACTTCTTGCTTTCGACTTCGTTGAAGATGAAGAAGTGCTCGATATTAAGGATGAATATATGTTTGGAGACTACCTTGTTTGTCCTGTTACAGACCCTGGAGTTTTAACTCGCAAGGTTTATCTTCCAAAGGGTGCTCGATGGATTGACTATTGGGCTGGTGAAACTCTTGAAGGCGGTCAATGGATTGATGCTAAGACAGATATTCAGCAGATGCCTCTCTTTGTGAAGTCTGGTTGTATTGTCCCAACTACGGAAGTTGCAGAATATGCGGCTGCTCAAGTAGGAAAGCCTGTCACTATCAATATCTATCCTGGTGCTGATGCTGAGTTCTCTCTCTATGAGGACGAAGGCGACAACTATAATTATGAGAAGTCAAAGAGCTCTTCAATCAAACTCTCTTGGAATGATGCAAAGCGCACTCTCTCTATTTCTGATAGGGAAGGCGAGTTTGATGGAATGTTACAGAAGCGTACTTTCATTGTCAAGACTCCTAACAAGACCAAGACTATCAAGTATAAAGGTCGTAAAACAATTGTCAAGTTATAATATAAACCTAATTTATGAAAAGAACTATTTTATTGATTTGTTCCCTTGTTCTTGCTTTTTCTGCAAGTGCTCAGACTTCGCCTAATGGGAAAATACAAGTGGTGAAGACAAGCGAGGGACTTAATGTTTCGTACAAAGTCAATGGTGGTTGGCAGACTATCTATAGTGCTGCTATCCCAGGAATAAATGGTGGATCGCATAGGTCTTTCACCGAAAAGTATGACATGCTCACTGGTAAGCGACTCAGTGTGAAGAAGCCAGGAGTGGAGTATGTCTATAGTCTCCATGATGGTGGTGTGCTTTATCTTCGTGTGTTTAATGATGGTGTTGCCTTCCGTAAGTATGGCAGACCATCCACTTCTTCAAAGAGTGAAGAGGCTGTAAACATGGACTTCTCTTCTGCTACAAACAATTGGATTCCAAAGTGGTCGGATGGTTATGAGGAATTTTTCCCAAAGAACCGTGAGTATAAGTCAGGCGATCATCTTGCTTATCCTTCACTTTTCGAATATGAGAATGGTGTGTTTGCTCTTCTTTCTGAGTCGGACATTCATAAGGATAATGCTGCTTCAAGTTTCTATGCTACAGATACTAAGGGTGTTTTCCGCATTCAACCAGACCAGAATGAGCAGGAAGCAAAGGGTAGTCCTTGGCGTGTTGTAATCATTGGTCAACTTAGTGATGTGGTTGAGTCTACTCTTATCTCTGACCTTGCTTCTCCTTGTCAGTATGATGATACATCTTGGATTAAGCCTGGTGTCGCTTCATGGGTTTATTGGGCATACAATCATGGTTCTAACGACTACAATATCATCAAGAAGTATGTTGATATGGCTGTTGAACTCAAGTTCCCTTATGTCCTTATCGATGCTGAATGGGACGATATGGACAAGATCCCTTCAAACGGAAGCAAGCGTATAGAAGATGCTGTTAAGTATGCAGTTGATAAGGGCATAAAGCCAATGATTTGGTACAACTCATCTGTTGGTTGGATAAATGGTGCTCCTGGTCCTAAGTTCCGCCTTAACAAGCCTGAAGATCGTGAGAAGGAATTTGCTTGGTGCGAAAAGATTGGTGTCAAGGGTGTGAAGATTGACTTCTTCTCTGGTGACAACAATATGAATATGAAGTACATGATCGAACTCCTTGAGTGTGCGGCAAAGCATCATCTTCTTGTCAACTTCCATGGTGCTCCTATTCCTCGTGGTTGGCCTCGTACTTATCCTAACCTCATCAGTACAGAAGGTGTTTATGGTGCTGAGTGGTACAACAATGTGCCTACATTCACAAAGCGTGCTGCTGCTCACAACGCAACACTTCCTTTCACTCGTAACGTGATTGGTCCTATGGACTACACTCCATGTGCTTTTACAGATTCTCAGCATCCACATATCACAACTCATGCTCACGAACTTGCTCTTACTGCACTTTATGAGTCTGGTGTTCAGCATCTTGCCGACCGTCCTGAGAGTTTCCTTTCACAACCACAACCAGTGAAGGATTATCTCACTAACCTTCCAACTGCATGGGATGAGACTCGTCTTCTTGCTGGTTATCCTGCTGAAGAAGTTGTGATTGCTCGTCGCAAGGGTTCTACTTGGTACATAGCAGGTATCAATGGTACTGATTCACCTCGTACAGTTTCTTTCAGTACTCGCAAACTCAAGAAACTTGGCAAGAAGGCAACTATTTTTGAAGATAGCACAACTCCAAATGCTAAGTGGAAGGTTTCTACATTATCTGACTACCCAACAACATTCAACCTCCAGCCTCGTGGTGGTTTCGTAATTGTTGTTGAATAAAGAAGTGTAAGATATCATACTATTAGTAATGATATTAACACACTATTAGTAACAACACTCTCATACTATTAGTGCAACAGTTTACATACTATTAGTGTGTTGACAAAATCACTTAAGTGTTTATTCAAAAACTCCCAATAGTTTTGCCGTAAACTATTGGGAGTTTTACCTTATTTATTTAAGAGTTTTTCTACCTCATTCACGAGATATGCAACTCGCTTAGTGTCAGAAGCCTTTCCTGTTCCTATTTCTTCCAGAAGCACATCAAGGCGATTGTTGCTTTCGGTATCATTGTTCTTTGCCCATTCTTTGCGCATAATCTTTATCTTTTCAAACTGCTGGACACCTTCGAGAAAACGCTCGTAACGCACGCTCGAACGGTTGTCAGGATAAATGAAATATGTATCGCCTGGGGCAAAGAGCTTGAATCGTGTGTCGGTCAATGGTTCATCAGTCCAGTTCATATAACTCCAATGCAAATAACCGTCAAAGTCTTGTGCCATGCAGAAGAGTGGGAGGAATGCTGCCTCGCAAGGTTGCGAATTGCTGAAGATATTAGGATTTGGTTCGGTGCAACAAGTATAGACCATCGAATGCTGCCCTCTATTACGACGTGCTTCCAATTCTTCCTTCGTAAATCTCTGTCCATAGGCAATGGTGTAATCCTGAAGGATGTCCACAAGTTCCTTATGATAATTGCCCGCAAGCATCATCTTTATTCCTGGAACAGCCTCTTGTGCAATCTTATACGCATTGAGCATGTCGTTAAGACCGCGTTCGTCCATTGCAATACAAGTTCTATCAAACCATCCCTTTGACTTTAGGTGCTTGGCAAATCCCTTTAAGAACGATGTCCAAAGCTCCTTGTATTCCTTTTCTGTCGTCTTGGTCTTCAGGAACTTATAATCATTGCTCTTTTCGTCCCAATAACGGAAGTTCATGTCCCATGGCACCATTGAGTAGCACTCGATCTGAGTGTGAATGCCACAAGACATCATCATCTTGACATACTTGTCGAATACGGTATAGTCATACTTCCATTTACCTTTCTTGGTGAGAATAGTCTGCACCATAGGCTCAAACTTATCGTTGCTTTGCTCCCCCCAAGGTTCGTAGAAGAGGATAGTACTGATAACTTTCTGCCCAGTTCGTGCAAGTCGCCTCATGTATGGCTTGAGCAATTCGATATGCTCATCGCTCCAAGGCTTCACTCCATAATAACGACTCACGCTATATGGTTGCTGCCAAAAGTTAGCGTAGAAAGTATATTGGTCAGGATGGGGTAGGGTGCGGTCAAGCACTTTGACTTTGATATTCATCACTCTTTCTGTATTACCACACTTGATAATAGTCTTGACATCATAATCTTTATTAGCTTCGACCTCAAGTCCAATATTAATGTTAATCCAGAAAGGACGAATCTCGCATGCCTTAATCTTTGCATTATTGAATGGCTTCTCTGGAATATCAATCACATCAGCAACGGTATATGGTGGCAAGTCGTTTGGGTGATAACCACATGTATTGAAAGCATCTGTTGTGACATAGCGAAGGAAGGATGCGTTAGCAATAGCAAGTGGGTTGAGAGTTTGTGTGTCGATACTCACAAGTTCGTCGATATCATTCTTGCTATACATCAAGCCTTTCAGAGACACACGTTCTCCTCTCCAAGCATAAACTACAGTATCAGTCCTCTGTCCTTCGTTTGGAACTTTGAAACGAGGGATTTGTATATCTTTATTGCACCATGTAATATTGAGTCCTTCAGGAACTTTGTTCCATTCCTCAATATCGATTTCTGCCTTTTCGCTTGGTTCGATATAAGAATCGCTCAAAGGAGTCTGGGCAAGCATGCTTATGCCTACCATGGTTAACAGAATAGTTGACAATAGTTTTTTCATATCTTTTCGATTTTTTGCAAAGATATAAAAACTAATTTAT
>DCIW01000089.1 GCA_002317225.1 Prevotellaceae bacterium UBA1716
CAAATGTTTTGGGAGTTTTTTTTGAAAAAAGTTAACATTTGCCCCAAATTACGCAATAATAGACAGATTATTTCGGAATAAAAGACAAATCAGGAGGCCAGAGATGCAAATTGGGCATTGGAGAAAAAGGGAACAAATACAAATGTTGGCTATTGAGCGAAATGTGAATAATTTAAAATATCGAATTACAGAATAAACCTTTTGGGAAAAATATAATCTATATGAGTAAACAGTCAAATATAGGAAATTAGGTGAATACTAACAAAAGGGTACAAAACAGAAAAGAAGAACTGAAACCGATACACCTTATTATATATAAGAGACTGAAATAAATGAAACGGAATAATAACATTAAAAACACAATTGACGTATGAAAAAGACAATCGCTTTAATCTTGGTAGCATTGATCACAAGTGTAAACGCAATGGCAATGTCAAACAGCAGCATTCGCACTCATGCTCGCTTCTTGGCTGACCGTATGGCTTATGAGCTCGACCTCACACCAAGCCAGTATGACGACTGCTACGAAATCAACTATGACTTCATCTATTCAGTCAACAGAATCATGAACGATGTTGTGAGAGGCTACACAGACGCCATCAACATGTACTACCTGTATCTTGACTACAGAAATGACGACTTGAGATATGTGCTCACCACAAGGCAGTACAGCCGCTTTATGATGCTTGACTATTTCTATCGCCCTATCTACACAAATGGCCGAGATTGGAATTTCCGTGTGTACACAATCTATAGCAACCGCACATTCTACTATTACGATGCACCAAGAGTCTACAAGCACTATGCCGGTGCACACAACCGTGGAGTCAACAACGGAAATGGTTACTATACAAACAGACATGGTAACGACCACTACAACGGAAATGACCACAGGATCTCTAACGGTACTAACATGAATAACTATCGTCGTGGCGACTTTGGAACAAACCTTAAAGAAAGAAACAATCCAACCCAGAACCGCCAGAACGACTATAGCAACAAGAACGAGAAGAACAGAACTCAGAACGAGTACTATCGCGACAACAGTAACAACAAGAATGCTCCTGCTATCAATAATCGAGACAACAGAACCTCAACCACCCAGAACAACAGCAGAAATAATGGTGGCCAGTTCAACGGAACAAGAAACAATAGCAGAGGTGAAAACAACAGCAGAACCGAAAATGGCTCTGCTGGTAATGGAAGCGTAAAGGCTGGACGCCGTTAAATCGTCAGCAAAGAAAACTACTTATACATAATCAAAGCAGACTGGGCAGGGACAGAAATGTTCTTGCCCTTTGCTTTTGCTATTCCGTCAACATTAACAGAACCATCACGACAAACGACAGTGTAATCGCCTTGAGGAACAGCAACTTTAGCAGGAGCTGTCTTGCTGTTAAGAACAACAATAATTGTAGACCAAGAGTCGCCTACAGCAGCACCATTAAGCTTGAAAGCAATCACATTATTAGGAGATGGAAGGAACTCGAGATTTTGTCGAACGAGTTCTGCAGAACCCATGTGGAACGCCTTATGCGACTTGCGAAGAGAAACGAGCGAAGACACATATTTGAAAAGGTCTTCATATTGAGTCTTTTGAGCCCAAGGAATTGTGTTGATAGAATCAGGCGAGTTATACGAATTATGAACGCCCTTCTTGTCACGAAGAATTTCATCACCACACCAAATGAAAGGAACACCTTGAGATGTGAGGATAGCAGTTTCAGCAAGTTTCTGAAGGCGAATGCGCTCAGACAAATCCACCTTAACCTTCTTTTTTGGAGAATTTTTATGAGCCAAAGTCGTCTTGATACGATCAGCAAGACACATATCGTCGTGGCATGAAACATACGAAATCATCTGGGTAGGTTCGTTAGCCCAAGGAGCCTTGCTATAGTTAATCTTAGTATAATCAACTTGAGGATGATTAACAGCACCAACGATACCGAACTTCACACTCTCCTCATGACCTGGGCGGTTGATAAGGAATGCCCCTTCCTTATCATCAGTCCAACCACCACGAAGACCATCACGGAGTTCATCACCAAACGCAGCAATTCCATTAAGTTCGTTAGTATGAGCTTTCATAGCCAACTGAGCATCAGGCAAAGCAGGAGAAGAGGCAGCCCATCCCTCACCATAAATGAAAATAGAAGGATCGACAGCATTTACAGCTTCACGAATGGCGTTCATAGTCTCAATGTCATGGACACCCATAAGGTCAAAACGGAATCCATCAAGATGATATTCGTTGAGCCAATAAAGCACAGACTCAACCATATACTTACGCATCATAGGCATGTCCGAAGCAGTCTCATTGCCACATCCCGAACCGTCAGCAAGCGAACCATCAGCCTTATGACGGAAGAAATAACCTGGCACAGTCTTTTCAAACTGAGAAGAAGCCGCATCAAACACATGATTATACACAACATCAAGCACCACACGAATACCTGCCTTGTGCATAGCCATCACCATCTGCTTAAATTCCTTGATGCGAGTGGCAGGAGTATAAGGATCGGTAGAATAAGAACCCTCCGGAACGTTATAGTTGACTGGGTCATATCCCCAATTGTACGAATGTTCAGGGTGCTTCTCATCAATAGAACCAAAATCGTAAGAAGGAAGAATATGAACGTGAGTAACTCCCAATTCCTTCAAATGATCAATACCCGTAGAAAGACCATTAGCATTCTTAGTGCCTTGTTCGGTTAGCGCAACGAACTTACCCTTATTCTTAATGCCCGATTGCTCATCCATAGAAAAATCGCGATGATGCATCTCATAAAGAACAATATCCGAGAAATCCTTCAATTCTGGACGCTTATCTTCTGCCCAACCCGCAGGATTAGTCTTCTGCATGTCGATGATAGCGGCACGTTGACCGTTGACACCAGTTGCCTTACAGAAAATACCAGGAGTCTCATCGAGCCATTTTCCCTTCACCTTCACTTGGAAAGTATAGAATTTGCCAACGAGATTGCCACTCAAAGACTTAGTCCATTTACCAGCAATATTCCTGCTCATATCATACTGAGCATCAGCCATTCCGCCCTCGCCCGTAGGGTAAATGGTAAGGCGAACAGCCTCCGCAGTAGGAGCCCAAAGTGTGAAATAAGTCGCCCCTGTACTATAAGCCATCTCGTTGATTGGTCCTACAGGAACCGGATATTTGAGAAATTCAACAGTAGTTTGAGCATTAAGAGCAATAGATGATAGAGATATCATTGCAGTAACAAAAGTTTTCTTAATAGTATTTTTCATAATTATAGTTAGTTTTTTATGCTTCAACAATTGTATTGCTTTTCCAATATTTATTCAAAAGGAACACACACAATGCTGCAGTAATAATGATTACAGGGATATCCGCAACTCCAAGAATATCCTTGAACATAAGGTCTTCAGCCTCATCGCCAAGCAGATTCATCTCAATCACGGCTATACTATTATTAATAATGTGTATGATTGAAGTTACAACAATATTGCCCGTCTTCGCATAAACGATGCCAAGAATAAGGCCCGCGATGCACGCAAATGGCACTTGAGCAGGATTACCATGAATCAATCCGAAGCAGAGAGCAGAGAAAATGATTGCCACCCATGGCCCTACGCCCTTCTTCATCAAACCGCCAATTATTGCCTCTCGGAATGTAAGTTCCTCAACAATAGGTCCTAACACTGCAATACTCAATATACCCACTGCACTCTTTGACATACCGAGAAACTGTTCCTCAAGCATATTAGGCAAATCAAGCCATTCGCTCACAAGGTCGGTTGAAAAGATTCCTGAGACAGCAGCCATGATAGCAATTCCCGCCCATTTCCAGTTTACCATGCTTGCATCAAACACCTTTTTCGAGTCAACAAACATAAACAAAACAAGAGCAAGCATAGTAAGAATGCTGCTTATCACGAGCGCCCAAGCTAGAACATTAGGTGACAAAAACGCAGCATGAACCTCCTCTGATATGTTTCCCGATAGCAATGCCTCACGATATTTGGGATTACCAATTGCCACGATGATTACTGCAATAAAACTACCAATCACCTGCATCAGCAAGAAAAGCAAGACTGCAGCTATAGGTTTGAGAAATTTCATCATAATTGTCAAGTTATTAAATTTACGCAAAGGTAACAAATAAAAAGCGAACAACAAAATAAATCTCCATTTTCAATCAAAAAAAGCATAAAAACGAGGGACGTTACGTTAAAATTGGTTTACACCTTATTAATATATAAAGAATAATGCTTAACTTTGACACCAGAAACAAGAATTCACAGTTATGCAGAAGGTTCTTTTGGCACTATCATTTTTAGGCTTCTCCCTCACCGCTTCAGCACAAGTGGAGAAGCAAAATACTCTCGACGCAAAAATAGAAAATGTGTCGGTAGCAGAAGATATGCCTACAGTTGAACCTGCACAACTATCTGACATGACAGGTGTAGAAGCTGCAAATACTGAGCAAAATGCCGACAGCATCCGTTACAGACTACGCCTTCCATACCACATGACACGCCCTTATCTCTTCACCACATGGATGCCTACAGGACCATTCGCATGGGGAATGCCGCTTGAACTTCACGAAGGGTTGAACGCACAGATTGGAGCGGGCGTAATGGTTGGATTTGGCAAGAATAACCCATTCAAAGGTGCTTCATTCTACACAGATATCACGTTAAGTTATGCAAAACAGTTGGATAAACATTGGTCTGTGGCACTTGGAGGCACACTTTCGCGCTTCAAAATGTGGAACGAATACCAATATTCGGGCGATTTGTTTGCTTTGGTCAACTATAAGTTTGATGAGCATTGGAGTGCGAGCGTTTATGGTTCATATAATCACATGCCTGAAGGATTTAGCTGTTTTGGTGCGTATTCTCCTATGAATATGGGTGGTTTTAATGAGAATTTTGCCCGATTTGGAGGTGAAGTGACTTACAAATTCAATGAGAACTTTGCAGTTAGCGTGGGTGTTAGTACTGACATACCAACTGACCAATCACGCCCTTGGCAGCCTCAACACCATAATAAACAAGGAGTTAACTCTTCGGTAGGAAGATAACAAATAAAAGAATAATAGATAAAGCGTCACACCGTCACGCGTCACATTAAGGAATTTAGTGCTGATTTTCGGGAAAAGGAAAAAATCTTCGAAAATTTTTGGAGTATGTATATAGCATACATTTATATATATTTTATATGCTTTTATACTATATCACTTTCTCTAAAAAGAAGCCTTCCCACGTCACCCAGCACCACTAAAATCCTTAATGTGACGCGTGACGGTGTGACGCTTTCATACATATAGTGGTGTGTAGGGCTACACATAAGGGTGTGTGAGGCAAAACATAAGGGTGTGTGGGGTTACACATAAGGGTGTTTTTGCTCAAATCATCAGCATGTTTTATCTGAAAACACTAAATATGCCGCTTTCGTTTGGCAAAATGAGGAAAATGTCGTAACTTTGCAGCCGATTTAACTAAAGGGGTGCTTTGATTAATTCATAATTCATAATGCAGAATTCATGATTAGGAATGCAGAATTCATGATTTTGAATGCATAATATATAATTAGGAATTACCATCGCTGAGAATATACCCACAGAACCTGATGCAGGTAATGCTGCCGTAGGAATGATGTGTACTGTTTGAAATTGCGCAAGCGTGCGTGAGCCTCTTTAATAGTATTAATCTTTAGTTAAAATTAGTTTTTATGGTAAAAATGAACATTGCAGCATTGGCAATTCTTGGCACATTTGCTTCGGCTAATGCTCAGGTTAAGTTGACACAAGCACAACTTGACTCTATCACTAAGGTCTATGACCTTCAGGAAGTTGCGGTTGTTGGTATTCGTGCCAACAAGACAACTCCAGTAGCTCACACAGAATTGAAGAAAGAACAGATTGCCGACCTCAACCGCGGTAAGGACCTCCCATTCATTCTCTCCATGACACCTTCAGTTACAGTTAGTTCCGATGCTGGTAACGGTATTGGTTACACAGGCATTCATGTTCGTGGTACTGACCCAAGTCGTGTGAACGTAACTGCTAACGGTATTCCTGTAAATGATGGCGAAAGTGCTCAGGTATATTGGGTTAACATGCCTGACTTTGCAAGCAATATGGAGAGCGTGCAGATTCAGCGTGGTGTAGGTACGAGTACAAATGGTGCTGGTGCATTTGGTGCTACAGTAAGTATGGAAACTGAGAAACTCGGTGGCAAGCCATACGCTTCAATCGATGCTTCAGCAGGCTCTTACGGCACTCACAAGGAGACTTTCAAGTTTGGTACAGGCCTCTTGAACAACCACTGGGCATTCTCAGGTCGTCTCTCTAATCTCGCAAGTGATGGTTATCTTGATCGTGCAAGCACAAACCTCGGTTCTTACTTCCTTCAGGCAGGTTATTTGTCAGATAACACAGTTGTTAAGTTCGTGACATTCAACGGAAAAGAGAAGACTTACCACGCATGGAACTATACAAGTAAGTATGAGCAGAGCCTCTATGGTCGCACATACAACTCTTGTGGCGAATACTATGACAAAGATGGCAATACTCAGTATTACAAGGACCAGACAGACAATTATCATCAGCAGCATTATCAGTTGTTGCTCGACCAAGTTCTTACAAATGAGTTGAAGCTCAATCTCGGTCTTCACTACACTCGTGGAGATGGTTATTATGAGGAATATAAGAACAACCGCAAGCTCGCTGAATATGGTTTGAGCAATATTAAGCTCCCTGTATATGATGAAAACGGCAAGGTTGTAGATGAGTCTATCTCTAAGAAGTCTGACCTTATCCGCCGTAAGCAGATGGGTAACGATTTCTGGGGCTTTGTTGGTTCGCTCAACTATGACAACAAGAGCAATTTGACTGCTACACTCGGTGGTGGTTGGAACAAGTATATCGGTCATCACTGGGGTAATGTGCTCTGGGTGAAGAACTACTCAGCAAGCCTTACACCTAACTTCGAGTACTATCGCAATAAGGCTGTGAAGTATGATGGAAACATCTATGCTAAAGCAAATTACGAAATCTTCAAGGGCTTCAGCGCTTATCTCGACCTTCAGTATCGTTATACAAGCATCAACATGAACGGATGTTCAGATGTATGGCAGGCAGGACCAGAGGAGAGTGCTTACTACAAGTACAACTTCTTCAATCCTAAGTTCGGTCTCTTCTATCAGATTAACAAGAACAACAATGTATATGCTTCAGTAGCAGTTGGTCACAAGGAACCAACTCGTAATGACTACGAAGACAACTACGGTTCTGAGCTCAAGGCTGAGAAACTCGTTGACTACGAACTCGGTTATAAGTACAGCTCAGAGAAGTTCACAGCAGGCATCAACCTCTATTATATGGACTATTCAAATCAGTTCGTGCTTACAGGTCAGTTGAATGAGATTGGTGAAATGATTGCAAGCAACGAAAACTCAGGTAAGTCATACCGTATGGGTATTGAACTCGAAGCTGCATATCAGCCAGTTAAGTGGTTCCGTTGGGATGTAAACGCCACTTGGTCACGCAACCGCAACAAGAACTACACAGTTAATGCTACAAGCGAAGGATGGGCAGAAGACCAGGGTGCTGTAAATCTTGGAGAGACAAAGACTTCGTTCTCTCCTGAGATTATTGCTAACAACTTCTTCACATTCACATGGAAGGGCTTCCGCGGACAGATTCAGAGTCAGTACATTGGTGAGCAGATGTTGACCAACTCTGGTTTCAAGAGTGCTAAAGTGCTTGACAATTATGGTACTAATATCAACGAAATCAGCATGGTGCTTGACGACTTCTTCACAACTAATGTTGACCTTTCTTACACATTCAAGTTCAAGAAGACTCTCAAGAGCGTTACCCTTGGATGTACAGTTTACAATATCTTCTCAGCTAAGTACGACAACAATGGTTGGGGATATCATGAAGTTGCTGTAGGTAAGGACGGTAAGGCTTACGCTTGGACAGACAACTTGTATGAGGCAGGTTTTGCTCCACAGGCACCTTGTAATGTGTTGGGACA
>DCIW01000207.1 GCA_002317225.1 Prevotellaceae bacterium UBA1716
GTTCACGAACCAGAACGTAAGCGTAAGATTATCGGTGCAGGATTTATCGATGTGTTTGAGGCTGAAGCTAAGAAGATTGAAGGTGCTAAGTTCCTTGCTCAGGGTACAATCTACCCAGACCGTATCGAATCGCTCAATATCACAGGTAAGGTTATCAAGTCGCACCACAATGTGGGTGGTCTTCCTGAGAAGATGGGCTTGAAACTTTGCGAACCACTCAAGTGGCTCTTCAAGGATGAAGTTCGTCGCGTAGGTCGCAGTATGGGAATGCCTGAGCATCTCATCACTCGTCATCCATTCCCTGGACCAGGTCTTGCAGTTCGTATTCTTGGAGATATCACTCCAGAGAAGGTACGCGTGCTTCAGGATGCAGATGATATCTTCATTCAGGGACTCCGCAATTGGAAGACTAAGCTCTCGGGCGAACAGGCTCGTCTTGTGCTTCAGGCAGGTATTCCTGCAGATATGAAGGACGGTGAAATCGAGGTTTCACTTTACGATCAGATTTGGCAGGCTGGTGCAATCCTCCTTTCGGATGTTAAGTCGGTAGGTGTGATGGGCGATGAGCGTACATACGAAAATCCTGTTGCTCTCCGTGCAGTAACATCGGCAGATGCTATGACTGCTGACTGGGCAAAACTTCCATACGAATTCCTTGCAGAGGTTTCAAACAAGATTATCCGTAACGTTCGTGGAGTAAACCGCGTTTGCTACGATGTCTCTTCAAAACCACCTGCAACTATCGAGTGGGAATAATTCCCACCTCCATCATAAAGTGGAAAAAAGACTATTGTTCTCCCAAAATAATAAAGGCTGATATCCAAATGGGTACCAGCCTTTTATCTTTTTCTTTTAATCCTTATAATAATCGATGTTTTCCTTGGTCAGCAGTTCGATGCTAACATAGTGGAGAGGTTTCTGAGCAATATGAAGCACACAAGCATTGAACATGCTTCGGAAACAGTTGAGTCCCTGGTCGTGAGGATGCTGTCCGATAAGGAAGTCGCACGAACCATTCTTAAGGCATTCGATATTGTGGTCTGTAGCATCATAACCAAGAAGAGTCACATGCTCGTGATTTGGTTTTTCGGTGCGAAGATGATTGCTTATAAGATGTATTGATGAGTTGAACGAAAGACCCGTAATCACATCTGGATTCTCTGCAAAGAAAGTGCTTAGAGTGTCGTTTGTTCCTTCTACATCGTATGCATAAAGGTTTACCGTAAGGATTTCGTTGTCAGGACAATGAGTAGCCATATACTTCCTGAAACCTTCCTCACGATCCATCTGCTGACGACTGGCTACACGACCCTCACCAAGCACCTTGAAAAGAGCGATTCGTTGCTTCTTTCCTGCAGTAGCCATCTTGATGATTCTGCCTGCAAACTCACCGCTTCGGATAGAGTCCTGACCATAGAAAGTGACAGGGTTAAACTCCTCCCAATATGAGTCGAGTAGGGCGAAAGGAATGTTCTTCTCGTTGAACTTGTCAACGAAACTCTTCATTATACCAAAGTTGAAGATAGGACCGATGATAGCGACATCAGGATTGCTGTTGATAAGGTTCTGACATTCAATCTTGAACGACTCATCGTTGAATGGGTCGTAATGGAAAATCTTGAACGAAATCTTAAAGTCGCTGAAACGCTTAGTGCCTTCGATGAGTCCACTCTCAACACGAGCCCAATAGCTGTCCTCTGCATGGAGCGGGAGGATAGCGGCAAATGCAGATACATTCTTCTTGGCTAATGCGCTGAAATAGTGGTTTGGGTGAAAGTCAATTTCTTCGAGAACTCGCTGAACCTTTTCCATACTCAATGCAGAAACATTGGTACGTCCATGTATCACACGGTCGACAGTTCCTACAGATACACCTGCAAGATCAGCAATGTCTTTAATGCGGATTTTTGGCTGAATATCCATTCCTATCTTCTTCTACCTTAAATTAGTCTTTGGTTTATTGTTTTTTGTGGACTTCCTTAACAGTCTTTTACTTAATGCGCTGCAAATTTAGCAATTTTTTATCAATACTTACTAATCAAAGTGACAAAAAATAGCATTAACCTACCTCTTTATTAAATTTCTTATGCCAAAACACCCCTTCTTCGAAAAAAAATGCCTATATTTGCACGATTTTTAAAGACATTATTACATATCTAACTATACTAATTATGGCAAAAATCGTAACTATGGGCGAAATTATGCTTCGCCTTTCTCCAGAAGGAAATGACCGTTTTATCCAGTCAGAATCATTCCGTATCATCCCAGGTGGTGGTGAAGCTAACGTAGCAATCAGTTGTGCAAACTATGGTCACGACTGTTATTTCATCTCAAAGCTTCCAAAGCATGAGATTGGTCAGATTGCAGTAAATGCAATGCGTCGTTATGGCGTTAGCACAGAGTTTATTGCTCGTGGTGGTGATCGCGTAGGTCTTTACTACGCTGAGACAGGTGCAAGTATGCGTCCTTCAAAGGTTATCTACGACCGTGCTCATTCTTCAATCGCAGAGGCTAAGCCAGAGGATTGGGATTTCGATAAGGTGTTCGAAGGAGCAGATTGGTTCCACTGGTCAGGTATCACTCCTGCTATTTCTGATGCAAGTGCAGAGTGCCTCCGTCAGGCTTGTATTTGTGCAAAGAAGCATGGTGTTAAGATTTCTGTAGACCTCAACTTCCGCAAGAAGCTTTGGACATCGGAGAAGGCGATCTCAATCATGCGTCCACTCATGCAGTATGTTGATGTTTGTATCGGTAATGAGGAAGATGCAGAACTTTGTCTTGGTTTCAAGCCTGATGCAGACGTTGAAGGTGGTGAGACTAATGCTGCTGGTTACGAAGGAATCTTCAAGCAGATGAAGGA
>DCIW01000222.1:0-8891 GCA_002317225.1 Prevotellaceae bacterium UBA1716
AGATTGATATATTGTGCCACAGACATCGGACTCATGAGCATACATGGGCAGAGTCGAGGGAGGAGTTCTTGGATAGAGTCGAACAAATCACGAATCGACAATCCGCGACCGCTATTGATGTTTCGCTTCAAGATACCAATCTCGCTACTGTTGTCAATATTGTCTGTCACACGAGGCACATTTGCAGCAAGGCGGGCATAGAGTTCTTTCTTGCAGAGTTCCTGGAACTGAGCTGTGAGTTCGCGATAATGCTTCACCTGCTCATCAAAGAGCATACCTTCGAATGTGTTGATTGTGTCCGAAGCAGCAACCTTCTCCATGCTCTTTCGCATGAAGTATCCCTTGAAGAACTGTTGTGCAACGGTAGTTGGTTCAACCACTTGCGACTCAACCACATCGACTACAGTATTCAAGTTCTTTCGCAATAATTCTGCTCGATGTTCGCACCAATGGTTCCAATCACGCAAACGGTTTTCGTTGTCAATCCATGTCTGCAACTTCCGTTTCACTTCATCAGCATTCATGAAACTTGCCATTGCAACCGAAGCCTTCTGCTGCTCTTCCGCACATTCCTTTTCCTTCTTTTGGAAAGCACGAAGATTATCGAGAAGAGGTTGCACATCGCCCTTCGAAATCTGTGGTGAGAAGAATCGCAACTTCTTCACAAACGAGTTTGAAGAGAAGAAGCGAGGCAAGAACCATTTGCCTTGTATCTCAAACCATTCCTGTGCAAGTCGAACGGAATCTTGTGTCAGGATATCTTCGTTGCAAGTGGAGAGGATGGTCTTCTTCAAGCCTTCCACTTCTGTTCTCATCTGAGCATACTTATGCAACTCGTCCGAACTGTCATTATCAAACAAGAACTTCAGATTTGCTCCCGACAAAGACTCTGCTTTTTGGAACAATCCGATGAGACTGAGCACCTTGTCGAGTGCTTCAGTTCCATTGCTCACCTTTATGCCATCGATGAGCGGGATTGCCTTGCGGAGCAAATCAACAAACTCTGCCTGATGGCTCAATACTTCCTTACTTACGATAAGTTCGCGCAAAGGGTGCTGCGATGGTTGACCAACCAAACTGAATATCGCAACGAGTTCGCCCGAAAGGACTTTCTCATAGTCTGTAAGAGTTGTGGCATTGAGTCCGCTGATTGGTTCGGTAGAGTTTATGCTGAATAGTTCTACCGCAAGCGATTCATATCTTACCACACAATCGTACAACGAGAATCCATCTGCCCCAACAGTATGGAGAGCCTCCATATATCGTATCAACTTCTGCCTCTGAGCATAGAGGTCGTCAGCAGTCTTCTGATACTCGCCTGGTTGTTTGATATGTGCTACATTGAGAGCTTTGTCAAGTTGCTCAAGTATATGTTTCTTAGTCGATTTGTTGCTATGGAGTTCGAGGCAGAATGGTTCGAGCCCGATCTTCTCCAGTCGTTTCTGCACAACGGAGAGGGCAGCCATCTTTTCTGCCACGAAGAGCACTCGCTTACCTTGGAAGAGGGCATTGGCAATGAGGTTGGTGATAGTCTGCGACTTACCCGTTCCAGGAGGGCCAAAGAGTATGAAACTGTTTCCCTTTCCTGCCTCATATACTGCTGCCATCTGCGATGAGTCCACCGCAACAGGAATTGCCATATCCGAAGGTTTTACGGTCTTGTCGAGTTCGCCGAGTTCTGAAGTCACATCAGCAGGTTGCCAAGTGAGGCGATTCTCCACAAGACTCTTCACCACCTTACTCTCCAACAACTGTTCGCGGTGATTGTGTATGTCGTTCCACATCAAGAACTTGCTGAATGAGAAGAGTCCCAAGATGCACTCTTCTTCCACATCCCAATTCTTCTGGTCCTTCAGGCAAGTGCGCAGTATGGCAAATATCTTCGCTACATCTACCCCACTCGCATCCTTTGGCAGTTCGTCCAGTCCGCTCACCTTTATATCATAGTTCTGGCGAAGGAACTCCATGAGTGTGATGTTGAGCGTGATTTCCTCATCACGAGTGCGGAAATAGTACTGTCCTTTCTTATACACCATCTCCACCGGAAGGAGCAGGATTGGAGCATGATGTGGTTGGTTGCTGCTTTCTGTCTCAAACCAACGCAACGTACCGATTGCAAGGAAGAGCGAGTTGGCACCAGTCTCTTCTATTGCTGTTCGTGCCGAACGGTAAATGGCTTTGAGCGTTGCCTTTGTCTCCGACTCAATCTGATAAGTATGCACCACATGCTTCTCTATGTCGCTCTTAATCAGCGGTTCGAGATTGGAGAGGAGTTTCGAGCGATGCAAGCGTTCTTCGGGATCCACCTCAAACGGTATATCTGGTTTTGGGAGGATGCAATACTCTTCCCCACCCTGCAGATGGTCCTCAATCTTGTCCACATCGAACGACACCAACTGAATGGCACGACGACGGAGATAAAGGTTGAGCAATGTGTTGCGAAGGGAGAAATCGAGCAATTTGCGTTCCCAGATGTCCAGTTTGGTGAGTTGTCTTTGCGAACTGCCCACATTCTCGAGGTCGTATCGGGTATGGTGAGGTATTTCGATGTCAGCATTTTCATGTTCCACACCTTCCACATCCACATACCATTTTCCATCCACGATAGTTCGGACAGGCAGTGGGAAGAAACGCTCCAAACGACAACGATGGATATCCAGGAAGAGTTCGAATGTTTCACTACGCAGAAGGTGTTGCTCACCCATCTTTATGGCATTTTCAAACGAGGTGTTGTCTTCCGTTATCTGGGTGCATTCGAGCATGATCATTTCGTTGATGCCTTTCGAACATTTCTTCTCGAGGAACGAAGCATCATCTCCAATGCTATGCGCATAGCAGTCTTCCACAAGCCACACACCGAGGAAGGCATGTCCATGAATGAGCACGATGATTGGGTTGAGTCCGATGCTTTCGAGAGCCGAAGCCATCAGGAGGGTGAGTTCGATGCAGTTGCCGATTTTGCTCTTGAGCACTTGGTCGGGAAGTGTGATTCGCTGTCCAATCTCTTCGAAACTCGCTGGCACATAACGGTATATGATTCCTTCGTTGTGGAGGGTCTTGAATATGGCAGCCACTTGTCGGAGCACTTCTTCAGGATTGTTCGAGAGGTATCCAGTGAAGGACGAGTCGCCAGTCTCTTGCTTCTTCACTTCAGCTGCCTTGACTACTATCTCGTTGATTGCTGCAAGGTTAGGCATCACGAACGATGCCAATGCCTGTGGTATGATGCTTGTGCCGAGCCATTGGTCGAATGCCATCACATCGAGGGGGAAAGTCTGCGAATATATTTCTTCATCGGCAGACAAGACTGCGAGGGTGAAGTCGGTCACCACCTTTTCGGTGAGTGATGACAAAGCACTTGCATCGAGTCGGAGTTGGAGTTCTTTGATTCTGAGCGAACTGCCAGCTTCGATTACTGGGTAGACAGGAGTCTTCTCTTCCTTGATATACTCCCCTCGTGCCACAATACGCACATCACGCAATGCCTCTTCCGATTCGTTTTTCAACACGATCTTCTGGCATATCTGTACGTGATTGTGAACCAACGAGTAGTTTACATTCTGTAGATATTCGACGCTAAATGCAAGTGCAGCCATACTTTCCTCCTTATTAATAATGATACATTGTGCAAAAATACGCTTTTTCAACGAAACAACCAAACATCAAGACAGTTAAATAATACTAACAGGCACATTCAAGGCGTAAAATGAATGAGGGCGTATCAAAAATAAAACTTTGATACGCCCTCGTTTTGCTGAAGATACTTGAGTGACTTATTTAACGAATGAGTTGTTTAGTCTTCACCACCTTCGTCGTCATCACCCATGTTGCTCAATGTCGACAACAACACCGATGAGGTCGCAGTAAGTGATTGCGATACCTGTGGTGAGGTTCATGAAGAGGTATTCAGCCTTGCCTTCTTCGTTGACATTACCAGTTGGGATGCAAGTGTAGCCTTCGCTTGTGTAGTAATCGATAATTGCCTGGTCATCAAGGTCTTCGTTGTAGAGGATTGTAAGACTTGTAACGTAGCCTTCTACTACGTTGAGTGATACACACATGAGATAGTCGTCGTCTTCGTAGTTGACCATGTATGCATCACCATACTTCATGATTGCATCACCATACTCGTCGATGAGGTCGTCGATTGACTTGCCGAGAAGTGCGTTCACAACTTCAACAGGAGTTCCTTCGATAGAACCGCTTTCGTTGATTTCAGGTACATTCTTTGGGTTTGTGAAAGTGATTGAAGAGTTCTCGTAAACACCGATGACAAGAGTTGCATCCTCCTGCTTTTCAGCATTTCCGTAAAAATAAGCACCTTCTTCCTCGTCAAGTCCGTAAGAAGTGAACTTAGAAGCGAAATGCTTCTGAAGGTCTTCAGCCTTGAAAGCGTTCTCCTTAAGCATCACCATTGCAAGATAAACAGAATTAGTCTCTGGGTTGATAGCTGTTGTGATGCTGCTGATATTTGCCTTTGGTTCTTCGTAAGAGTAGAATGAACCGAAGTTCAATGAAGGTTCGCCAAGAGTCTTGATCATGTTGGCATACGACATGTCGATGAGCGAAGAGTAGTCGAGTGCTACGATAGCAGGATCAATCTGGTCTTCTTTGTTTTCGTCCTTGTTACAGCTGACGAAAGCGAGTGCTGCGAGGAGCATCAAAAAATACTTTTTCATTGTTTTGTGATTTTGAATTAATAATTTTGAGTTAATGTATTATTATATTTTGTTGCATTAAGAGGGAATGGGAACACCCAGAGAGGCGAATTAGGCTTCAACGAGTATGTTCCGAGCGAACCAAGACGATGGGTGATGGTGCGAGCGTATGCAGGTTCTGTGTTCCATCGCTTGATGTCGAAGTAGTTGAAAGTAGTGCCGAGTTGTTCCACGAACTTAGCTTTCTGCATGAGTTTCATTGCTTCCGCCTCGGATGATGCAGTGAATGGTTGTGGGTTCTCGATACGATAAGTGCGAATCTTATTTACGAGGTCGAGACCATCCTGAATCTTGCCTGTACGGATAAGGCATTCGGCTGCAACGTAGTAGAGCTGTTCGGTGGTGAGTCCCCATACATTTGCCTGGGTAGTCCAGTCCATAAACATACGCACTCCGCTGATACCCGAGAACGACTCACCGTAATCGGCACTCCATCCGACGGTGCAATACTTGATGACATAGTCGTCAGCCTCAAATATTGAATTGGATTCGAGCGAAAGCATCTCCATGGTAGGCGACACTCTCGAACCATTGCCCATCCAGATAAAATTGTTTTCCGACTGCTGGTCCTGAACCCATTTCTTTTCTTCGACGATACCTGAATGGTCGAAAATCTGCGGATGGAGTTCGATGGCCTTCTGTGCATAAGGCAGAGCTTCAGCATAACGCTTCATCTGCATCAGTACCACGGCACGCACAGCATAGCCCCAAGCCTTGTCACCACGAATGGCAGCTGCTGCACTCTTGTCAGGCAGATTGCTGATAACTTCATCGCTCACATCATCAAGAATCATGTCGTAAGTCTGCTGAAGCGTGAGTTTCTGCTTGGTCTCTGTAACCGAAGTACTTGTATTGTACGCGATACCACCCTCGTCGGCTGCAGTCGATGCATCATACTGCTTGGCATAATAGCATGCAAGCAACCAGTGCATATAGGCACGCATCACTCGTGCTTCGCTGATGAGTTGTGGTTTGAGGTTCTCATCGCCTTGAGCATCAGCCATTTTGCTTATCACCACATTCATGTCGTTGATATAGGCGTATATCGAAGAATAGCGGTCGTCGGTGGTAGTGAGGATGGCACGATCCACGCTCTCGTCAAATGCCATGATGGCATATTTCACTGTATTCGTCTGACTCAGGACCGAACTGACCATGTCGAATGCACCAAGCGATTCGCCTGCAAGGATAGAGGCATTTTCGGGAGGGATGGAATTGATCATGTACTCCTGATTGAGCAGATATTCGAGTTCGCTTACTGTGCCAAGAGTCACCTTGCCCTTCGGAACAATGTCAAGTTGTTTTTCACAACTGCAAAGGACGAACAGTAATAAAATGTATAATATATTTCGTTTCATAATCAACTACTTAAAATGTAACATTAAGACTCATAGTGTAGCTGCGTGGCGTCTTCAGCGTGGTGTTGCCACCGATAGGACTGTTGGCTTCGGGATCCACTCCGAGATCGTTGCGAACCCATGTGAGGAGGTTGTTAGCCTGAACACGGAGGCGCAGAGATTCGATGCTCAATCGCTGACAGACGGTCTTTGGGAATTCGTATCCAAGAACTACGTTTCGCAGTTTCAGATAATCGGCAGGAACCACATTTGCGTCCATATATTGATATGAACCTACCACGTTTGTTCCGCCCGCATATCCGTTTCCTGGAATCTGATTGTCGGTCGTAGTCCAGTATTTCAGATAGCTCGAAGGAATGGCTTCGACCGCATCATGAACCAAATATCCATACTGCGAACCATCAGAAGTCCAGTCTTCGCTTCTGGCACGCATCACATGACCACCATAGAACGAGAACATGGCAGCAAGCGAGAAGCCTTTCCATGTCAGTTCGGGCGAGAACGAAACGGCTGTCTTTGGGTCGAGACTTCCACTATACACTACATCTGCTGGTGTGAAATCCTCACCATTGATGTCCGAATAATGTACTTCGCCCTGAGCATCCTTCCAACCGAAATACTGAATGCCGGCTTTTTCCTTTATACCCATATACTGATATGAGAAGAGAGAGTGGATAGGATAACCCTGATGGAGAGTCCACGACTCAAGAGCCTCGGCACCAGTGGTTGGTTCGTGGTTCACGCTGGTTACCTTATTCTTATTGTAACTAAATGACAATGAAGCATTAATGCCTAACTGATCGCGAGTCTTTGCTCTGAGAATCTCACCGTTGAGTTGGAGTTCGACACCTGTGTTGAGTGCCTTACCATTATTGATAGTGAGCGAAGTCCAACCAGTAGTAGGGTCGAGGTCGGTAGTGGTGAGAAGGTCCGAACCAGCCTTGCGATACCAGTCGAACGAACC
Organism: Prevotellaceae bacterium UBA1716; assembly: GCA_002317225.1. Lineage (GTDB taxonomy): Bacteria > Bacteroidota > Bacteroidia > Bacteroidales > Bacteroidaceae > Minthosoma. The sequence goes on from DCIW01000222.1 coordinate 7,041, forward strand.
ATTGATACGACCCATGAAGAGTGAGAAGTCTGTTCCGATATTGAACGAAGCAGTCTTTTCCCAACGCAACTGGTCGTTAGGAGGAGTATTGAGACTTGCCACACGCATTCCGTTCATCTCATTCACTCCGACCGTTGCTGTGAGGTAACTTGACACGCTCTGGTCAATATTACCCGTAAGACCATAGCTGGCACGCAGTTTCAACGCATCAATCCACATAATGTTCTGCATCCATTTCTCCTGTTCCAAATTCCATCCGAGACCAACAGACCACAGAGGACGACCACGGAATTTAGGGTCGGCACCGAAAAGGTCGGTCTTGTCGATACGATAAGAAAGCGTAGCACTGTATCGATGGTCGTAAGTGTAACTGCCGTTGAAGTAGATGGAATAGAAACGGTGAAGCACATCGCTCGAAAGGTAATCATTACCATCAGGAGCACCATAAGCAGAATAGTTGTTTCCGAGAGCCGAAATGGTACCATCGTAGTCCTTGAGAAGACCGAGGTTGGATGTTCCCATGTTGTTGGTCTGCGAAATATCATCATAACCGATGAAGGTGTAACCATTTGACTTATAATGAGTCTGACGATATTCAAAACCGAGAAGTGCCTCTACGTTGTGCTTCTCTGCAAACTCATGACTATAATCAGTCTGAGTACGGAAAGTGTAGTATGCACCCTCAGCATTGCGGCTCTTCAGCATACCACCATCAGGCAGCATGTGAACGCCCGAATCATTTGTATAGAGATTGTACAGATGACGCATATCGTAGGAATCTGCCTCATAGTACGACTGACTCTTCGAATATATATCCTCATACTGGAACTGACCACCCAGTGTCCATCCCGGCAAGATAGTTGCCTTAGCATGAACATACGAACGTACATTGGTTTCGCGAGCGTTGGTGAAGTTGCGGTTTAACTCATCATTAATATTATACGCTTCCGACTTCAGACCGTAGATATTGTTGATAAGCGACTGCTCACTGAGCCATGTTCCGGCCTCCATATCAGCAAGCGAACCATCACTGTTGTACATGGAGAGGTATGGAGCAAACGAATTGATACCGTTCCATTCCGAAGAGATATGCGTTTTGGTGCGCTGATTGATGAGGTTGACACCAAATTCAAGTCCAAGCCATTTTGCTACATTCACATCGCCTCGATAACTGAAGGACAGGGTATTGTCATGTTCCTTCACACGACCGAGATTGTCACCTTTATAATTGAATACAATGCTCGAATTCAAGTACTTACCTTTGTTGCGGAGAGCGAGATTATATTGCTGTGTGATCTGCTGACGCTCCATCACATCCTGCCATTCGCGTCGGTAGTCGTTCTTTCCGAGAAGGTCGAGTTGGGAATTCAGATCAGTAGTGGAGAGGTTGCCGTTGTAGTTTTCGAGCAACAGACGGACGATAGGACTTATGCTCAGCGGATTGCGCTTGTATGTGCTCTGGAGGTTGTTGAATGCAGTAGGCGAAGGATTGTTCTTCACATAAATGAAGTTGTACTTCTCCAATTCGATGAGTTCGGCTGCATTTGCCCATTTCATGTATGAATAGTCGTTCTTCTCGCTGATATTCAGGTCGGCACTGAAGTCTATCTCCAGTTTGTCGGTCTTGGCACGCTTCGTGGTGACTACTATCACACCATTGCTGGCACGCGCTCCATAGATACTTGCAGCGGCGGCATCCTTGAGCACGGTGATATTCTCAATGTTATACGGATTGACACTGTTGAGACCACCTTCGATAGGCAGACCATCCACCACGATAAGAGGACTTGTCTTTGCATTGAACGAACCAGCACCGCGAATAGTGATGGCACTTTCGCCACCATCGTTCAT
>DCIW01000222.1:8979-10843 GCA_002317225.1 Prevotellaceae bacterium UBA1716
TAGCGTCGGTCCATATCCTTCGAAGATATGAGTTGGTATGCACCCGTTGCATTCTCACGTTTGATGTTATGATAACCAGTCACGAAGACCTCCTGCAGGAGTTTTGCAGTGGCATCATTGCCCATAAGAGCATTTTTCACAGCCTCAGACAAAGGCATGAGAACCACGGTATTGTTCTTTATCTCATAACCTATCAGACAGTGGTCGGTGAATACGTTTCCGAGGATATTCTCGATGGTTGCATTGTGGAAAGAGTCGGTGATGAGAGGAGCCCCCTCAATCACACTCTTCTGATACACGAATTCGTAACCAGTAGCCGAACGGATAGTGCGTATCACACTTTCAATGTCCTGTTTCTTGAATTCCAAATCATACTTCTTCTCCTGTGCCATAGTGCAGAGGGAAGAGAGGAGAATGGTCAAGATAAGTATTATACGTTTCATCACTTAGTAATATTGAATTATTTCAGCACACCTACTTAGTGCTTGAAATGGTGAGTTTACGTTTGTTCAGAGTGAGCTTCAGTCCGCCACTCATCTCGATAATCTGCATCACATCGGAGAAGTCCGAATAGCGAGGAATACGTCCCATGAAGACTGTAGAAGCCGCCTTCTCGTCAGTGAATGTGTAATCAAAGTCGTACCAACGGCTCAGGGTACTCATAATCTCAGCAAGATTCTGGTCCTCAAAGACAAACATGCCGTCCTTCCAGCTTGTCACCACCTCGGTATCAACGCTCTTGACCTTAATACTGCGTGCAGACTTGTCGAATACAGCCTGATGACCAGGAGTGAGAATCATCTCGCGGTCACCACCATTCTTCTGCTGCATGGCAATCTTACCGGTTACGAGTGTGGTCTGAACGGTTTTGTTCTCTTTGTACGAATGAATGTTGAATTCCGTTCCCACTACACGAACAACCTGATTGTCAGCCTCTACGAAGAAAGGTTTTGATTCGTTCTTGGCAACTTTGAAGTATGCTTCACCCTCCACTTCGACACGGCGTTCAGTCTCGCTGAAAGTCTCAGGGTAGATAAGTCGCGACTGTGCGTTGAGCCATACTTCAGTACCGTCTTCAAGTTCAATCTTGAACTCACCTCCACGAGGTACGGAGAGGGTGAGTTTTGAAGACTTCTGCCCATTTCCCTTTCTCGTTGCATCACCATCCACTTCAGCTTTAGCTATGGACTTGATGGTCTGTAGGTCGGTGCTTTCGTCCAACTCAACATCTTTTCCGTTAGCAAGGGTGAGGACTGCAATGCTCCTGCCAGCCTTGAGTTCTTCGACTGTCTGTGCAATCTGTTCTTGTTGTGGTTCTACATTATTATACAGATAGCCCACGATACCGCTACAAACGGCAATCAGAGCCACTGCAGCCGCAGTACGATAGAAGGCAGGGCGCAACCATAGAGGTCGCTCCTTGCCTATACGCTGTTTCATCTGTTCGGCAGCACGGGCATGGTTCACAGCCGTGCGCTTGCGATACTCGCTCTGGAGATACTGAGGATCGGTGAGACGTGCAAACATCTCCTCATTCTCCTTGCTCTCGTTGCGCCAACTTGTGAGTTGCTGCTGATCCTCCTCGGTTGCAGTACCCAACAGATATTTTATGATAATTTCGGATATATTCATATTATTAGGGATTAAGTTTTTAAGTTTTTGAGTTTGTAAGTTTTTGAGTTCTATGTAGAAAGCAGTTTGCGACCAATCAAAACATAAAAACTCATAAACTTAAAAACTTACAAACTTACAGATTTCTCAATTCTTCTTCAAGTGTTTCCTCCGAAGGACGCTTAGCATCAGGATTGCATACCTTGCCTTCAGGATCGATGATGAAGAAACGTGGAATGCCAGTGATGTTGAG
>DCIW01000222.1:10856-11505 GCA_002317225.1 Prevotellaceae bacterium UBA1716
CTGAGAGTCTTGTTAGCCTCTTCGTCAAGTACGAACTGAGCCCATTCTGGTTTGTCTTCGTCCAACTTACGCTTCCATGCATCAAGGTCTGAGTCCATTGAGAAACTAACGAACACTACCTTGTCCTGATCTGCCATGCGAGCCACGAGTTTCTCGAGATGAGGAATCTGCTTGCAGCAAGGACCGCACCATGTTGCCCAGCAGTCAACATAGATATATTTGCCATAGAGCGAAGAAAGTTTCACCTTGCTTCCATCAGGTTTTGTGAGGTCGATATCAGGGAGTTCAGCACCTTTAGCATCCTTTATCTCCTTATTATATTCAGCCTCGAACTGCTTGATGTATTCAGGATAATCCTTTGCAAATTCCTTATAGCGAGTCCAGAACTCTTCCTTTCCTGTCTTATGGTCACCGTAAGCAAAGAAAGAGTAAGGAATAGCGTATGCCTCAGTCTTACGAACCTTCTCGTTTGTGATGTATTTCTCCACGATATCCATAGTCTCCATTGCTTTTGGAAGCATGTTTTTAGATACATCGGCAGTCACCTTTTCTCCAATCCAGAGCAAAGAATTATATGAATAATACGAAACGTCTGAATTTGGGTCTATCTCATCGATAATTGCCTTATATTCAGGATATGTGATAGGTT
>DCIW01000222.1:11582-28628 GCA_002317225.1 Prevotellaceae bacterium UBA1716
GTATAGTATTCCTTGTTCTTTGCATCAGAAATCAAGTCAAGCTTAGCAATTGCCTTCTTGTTGGCTTCTTCCAGACGTGAAAGGAATTGTTCAGGAGTTGCTTCTTCATCCGTCATATTCGAATAAGTGTAGAGGTCGTATGCAGGGAATGCAGTTGACATAACTTCGCTGATATCAGCATTATCGCCGCTGAACGAGAGTGCATACTCGCCCTTGGCTGTTTCAACGATATTAAGGATTACGGTCTTTCCCTTCTCGAGACGAACACCATAGAGTTTGTTTCCAATCATGATATCGTAGTTGCCGAAATCATCTTCCATTTCTTTGTTAAACTCAAATTCGCCATTCTCGCCCAACTTGAAGAAGTGTGCCTCAATAGTGTAGATACTGCCGTCAGGAGAGAAATTGATGGCAAACTCAGTCTCTGGGTCCATGAACTTGGCAGTTCCCTTAAGGAGTGGACCTGCCTCCGAATTACAACTTGTCAGCGCAAAGAGTGCCAACATTACCATTACGATACTTTTAATAGCTCTTTTCATTTGTTTTGATTTTTTTGTTGATTTTACTGCAAATACGCATAAAGAGCAAAAGAGTACCCGAAAAAATGTAATTATTTTTGCAAAATCCTTGTTTTTTTGGTTACATAGGCATTGAGACTTGCATTTTTTTGCTACCTTTGCCCCCAAATTATAATGCAGAATGAAACTGACGCAAGCCATCATCGATGATTTCAAGGCAGGCAAACTCGAAGCTTTCTACAAGGAGGCATATCCAAGTTTGCTGATGTATGCAACACGCATACTTACCGATGGCTATGCTTTCCTTGCAGAGGATTGTGTACAGGATTGCATCTTCCGTTCGTATCAGGAACGCAATAAGATTTCCTCTCCAATAGCCTGGAAATCATTTCTTTATACATCAGTACATAATTCTGCCATCAGCATTCTTCGTCATTATAAGGTACATGATACATATCTCTCCCACCTCGAAGAAGGCATGGAAGATGATGCAAGCGAAATGATGATTGAACAGGAAACACTCGACATGCTCTATTCGGCCATCGATATGCTTCCACAGAAATATCGCACCATCTTCGAACTCTCTTTCGAACAGGGACTCTCCAATCCAGAAATAGCGGTCGAACTTAACCTCTCGGTCAGCGGTGTAAAAAAACAGAAAAGCCGAATGCTCGAACTCATCCGCTCTTCTGTCTCTGACAAATCGGTAATCCTATTCCTTTCCATTGAAACAGACTGTGTTGCCCATTTCTTTTCTTGCTGATTGTATCTCTGTATTTTGATTACTTACCCATTACTGTCCGGTAAACATTTTGCAAAAAATTAATTCACCATTTATTTGGGAATGAAATTGTTGCATATTGACAACTCTCCTACTTATAATCGTATCCATCAAATTCTACTGGGAGGTTGGAGTTTGTGAGTTGGTGGACGAGATTGGTGATATACTCCTGTTCTGAAGGAGGAAGGAGAAGGTCACCTTTGCGGTAGCGATAGTAGTTCTTGCGACCGTAGCGAGAGATGAGGGTGATGCGGAAGGAGTCAACGACTTTGACCGGAAGTTGCTGGAGGATTTTTGTGAATCCTTGTGCATAATGAACTAAGTCTGTTGACCAATAATGCGGGCACTCTGACAGATTGGCGAATTGGGCCAAGTAGGCAGGATTGAAAACAGAGAAGGATGTTTTATCCTGAGGGATGGATTGGGCATATTGGTAGCGACGGCATGTTGGTGCCTGTGGGCACTGGGAGTTAAGGCAAAGTGTCTTACTATTTCTTATTTTAATAAAAAAACTTGCATCTTCCATATTTTTGTTGTATTTAATTGATTTATCGTTTATTACTTAATGGAGGTTATATGTCAAACATCCATAAACTTCCATACTTGCAATTTTGCGGAGCGTTTCCATAAATGGAAACGAGCGTTTCTTACTATGGAAACGACAGTTTCCAAATGAAGGAACACCGGAAACTACTGGATGTGTGACATAAAACGTTACTTTCTCACCACAATATATGCTGTTCCTTGTGACTTTTTGACCTTTTTATAACCTTTGGACTTGAGAAGATGACCAATTTTCTCGTTCGAAGTGTCGGTTCGGGAGAAGTTTGAGAACTTCTGCATGATATCCTGAATGATAGTTTCGACAAGAAGTGGCTCACCTTCGTTAGGCAAAGTGGGGAGAGTGTAGAGATTGTCAATCATGGACGAAAGATCGGCAATAGTGTAGAACGACTCGTTGTGGCTCATGAGTTCGGCGGTCTCTTCGTTGTTGAGCCAGTAGCGGGAGTTGTTATAGACTTCGTGAACGAGTTGTGCATAGAGTTGCTCGTAATCAACAGGTGTGGTGAAGTCTACATATTCGCCATCCGGTATGCGGATGCAGATGAAACGACGGCTTCCGGTACGGTCAACAAGTGGACGGAGATTGTTGGTCGTTCCTATGAACGAAGCATAGCGGGGACGTTTGACAAATGCCTTTCCGAATGGAGGACGAAGTTTTACCTCGCTCTTGGAAACAAGATATTTGAATGTCGGCTGCTGCGATTTCTTGAGCGAATCGAACTCATCCATGTTGATAAGTGCGAATGAGGCAAGTCCAAGGCTAAGGTCTGTCTCATTCTTAAAATTAACCTTATCGTGGTAATAATCAGAGAGTTCGGGAGGAAGTACGATATTAGCAAAGGAAGTCTTACCACATCCCTGCCCTCCTATAAGAAGAGGCACGAGTGAGTTGCCATGCTTATTGTCCTTTCCAAGCCAATGAGCCACCATCGAGAGCATCCAGATACGACAGAAATACTTGGTACGAGGATTGGTGGATGGAATTCGATTGATGAAATCGTCAAGACGATCCTTCCCATCCCACTCTGGAAGGTGATTGAGGTAGTCGGCAAGTGGTTCGTAACGAGGTATTTCGTCCGAATTGACAATGCGACGCATATCCTTGTCCCACGAACCAAGTCCTGCACGAAGAGCACGATTGGTCATAGAATCCATAACACTTTGGTTCATATCACTAAACTCATAAGTAAAACCATCCTTCGGGCGATACTGAACCACACCAGTCATGACATTGCGGCGAAGTTCGTAATGAGCCTTGAGGAATGCCTCTGTACGATAAGTGAGAAGTGCCGATTTCTCGATATGTCCGAACGGAATGCCTGCACTTGTCTTCTCTTCGTATGCATTTTCAAACACACGATTGATAAGGTTTTCAGGAACGTTCTTGTACACAAGTTTCCATCCCGTCATCTTAATGGCAAAGTCGATTGGGAGGTTGCTGTCGTTGCAATAATCGGCAAGAAGGGAAAGGGAATCAAGCAACATCCCTTCACGATTGGCAGAGGTGGAATGAGCCTTTTGGAGAGCTTCACGAAGACACCATTCGAAGATTTCGTAGAGAGTCTGAAGGTTGGAATAACCAGGGAGCGTGTCGGTATGACGAAGAGATTCATCAGCCTTATATATCGGCATATCAATCTGATTGTCATATACATAAAACGGCTCGCTCTCTGGATTGAAATACACATTCTTGTCATAAGAAATAAGACAAGATCGCTCGAGAGTTGGTTCGAGATAGTCAATACAAAGTCCGAGCTGGGACGAGTAATGATAATGAAGCATCTTGAAGGCATTGAGCTGATAGAGCTTCATCTGTTCCTCAGTGAGAGCCTCCTCCTTTTTGGGAGTTTGGAAAGCACAAACTATCTTTACCGAGCGGGCAGAAGCACCCACAAAACAGAGTCGTGTGAATGGTATTCGTACAGCGGCAGATTTTATTTCCTCTGCCTCCTCTGTGCTGGCAAGATTATTCACTTCGAGCAGACAAAGAGAATTGAACTCCCTGACCTGTATCTTCCCGCGAACCTTCTTGAGTTTGGCGGCAAAACAGACACGAGGAACAGACGAGTGCTCCTCTTCACTTTCACGTTCATCACTCTGTCCTGACACGACAGGAAAATAAGCACGAAAAGAACGCAACAAAGCATTCCACGATTCACTTTGAGTGCATTTCACAAGATTTTCGATCTCAATTTCGGTATAACTATACCCCTTTTTTGTCTTTTTGATAAATGTAAGCATAAATAAAACTAATTTTTGTGTTAATCGTTGTGCAAAAGTACGACAAATAATCCAGATTCACAAACAATTTGCAAGGGAAATATACGATATCATACGCTACAATCCCCCAAAACATGGAAGTTTATGGATGTTTAGAAGAAACATCCATAAACCAACACGCTATCACTCAACTCTTTAAGGCAAAAATATGGAAGATGGAAGTTTTTATTTGTCAAATCACAATGGATGATTTTTTAACAGCTCATCCTTACGCCGACCAACCACTTCCACAATGGAATTACAGAAATGACTTTATTGTCATACTCTATCTCGTCCTCTTCATCCTTTGTGACTATCATGAGGTTCTTAACGGAAAGGACTTTAGAAATTGCTGCCAATCCACCTACTTCTCTTTTTCTTGTCTCTTCGTCAGCAATGGAATATGAGACCTGTATGGCGAGGCTCTCGTCAGGAACATAGAAATCAACTTCTGTCTTTGGAGAGTTGAAGAAATAACAGTCCTCGCCATACATGCGGCGGAGTGTTACTGCCACCATATTCTCGAGCAATGATGTTGCTGGATCTATCAAGAAAAGGTTAAGAATACCATTGTCAATAAAATAATATTTCTTGTTCATCTCCTTGTCCTGCAATTTTCCGCATATATTCTCATAAGGCAGGGTCAGCCACGATTCCTTCATGTAGCCGACATAGTCTATGACCGCATCGGTGCTGAGCTTTTTACCCGTAGAAGAAACAATGCTTGACATGCGGTTATATGATATGGGTTGCTTTACGCTTTCAGCCATCTTTCTTATCAACACCTTCAGCGCGTAGTCGTTGCGAATGCTGTGACGGGTGACAAGGTCACCAAAAAATATCTTGTTGAACAGACTGCTCAGCCACTGACGAGGCGATGCCATTTTTGCGATTTCCGGCAATCCTCCTTTATACATATATTCATCTGCCATTCTTACAATCTGTTTGCGCATGCTATAAATAGCATTCTCTTCAGAAAGGTCGATACCATTGGTTTTCAGATACTCTCGGAACGAGTATGGATAGACCTCTTGTATCATGTACCGTCCTCCCAGTGTGGTGGCAATCTCTGCTGACAACATCTTTGCATTGCTTCCTGTAATATATACTTGATATTTCTGGTCAGCCAAGCGACGTGCAAAGCGCTCCCATCCCTCCACAATCTGTATTTCATCAAGGAAGAACACAGGACGCATGTCATACATTTCCTCATAGCAAGTCTTGATAAGCTCAAGATCCGACAACATTAGGGAGTCTATGCGGTCATCCTCAAAGTTGAAATACAGAATCTGTTCTTTTCTGTATCCTTGCCCCAGTAGTTCTGCTATACGCTGGTACATCAGATATGACTTTCCTGCATGGCGAAGCCCTACCATCACATAGTTTTGGCCATCAAGAAAGTCAACATCGCGTCGCACAAACTCAATATTTGTTACGAATGTCTGATATTCAGATATAAGTTGTTTTATTACATCTTTTGTCATATTACTACATAATTAATATGAAACCATGGTGCAAATATAGTGGTTTTATCGGATATAAACGATAAATTTTGTACATTTTTATCGTTTATGTACGACAAAAAGGTCTAAATGCTCGCTGTTTCTGCCAATTGAGCTATTGTACAACTCGGTTAAGCATGCATATGGTGCAGAATTATGCTTGTTGTCGGACTACGAATTTCATACGTTCATGATTCCTTCTTTTTTGCAAGAAATTACACTAAAAAGGTTTATGTCGTTAACCTTTTTATCTATTTTGTATAAAAATGAACAGTATCTTCATCATATTCTCATTGTCTCTCGCTCCTTTTTTAATTTGAAAATTCAGTGGAATTGAAGCATTTTTATTCAATTCCGCTGAATTTTAAGGTTATTTGACTGGTCGAAACCACTTATGGCACTTACGGTAGCGTACCATGTTGGAGATTTCTGGTTTGTTGTTGATCCATCAAACATGAAAAAAGAAAGCAAAGAAAAGCAGGAGAACACCATCAAACTGCGACTTCGCATTGTGGCATCTTGCGGGATAAGACTTCACACGCCTAAGGATTATGAGTTGTTGTCTTCATTAATATTCCAGAAGACGCATAGCAATGTCAGTTCTTCTACACTAAAACGATTCTTTGGGTATTTACCGGGAAATGAGGCAAACGCAAGTGTGACGACTCTTGACATACTATCAAGGTTTGTTGGGTTTGCGGACTTTGATGCTTTCGTGCAGACTGGTGAAATCTTTGAACAGAACTCCCTTCTTGATAAAAATATAGCCGCTGTTCGTTCGGAGGTTCACAGCATAAAAATGCAATTGGAAAATATTCTTGAGCAGCTTAAGCATGTAGAAGAGAAATTATAAGACTATTGTAGCACAACTTCGTTTTCGAACAGATGTGAACCTGAAGTGATAAAGACTACAGCAGTAGTGAAGTCTGACGAAGATGATGATATTTATAGAAGCGACTATGTCTTTTATTGCCCAAAAACGATGAGATTACGAGTGTTTTGGAGTGAACGCCACCTTCAATGTGACCAAAATTGAGGTAAAATTATAAATTTTGGTCAAAACAGATCTTGCTTTCTTTGTTATTTCAAGTATTATTGCTACCTTTGCCCAAAATACGAAATGCAATGAATAGAGTAATAGGAAGAAAGAAGGAAGTTAAAGAACTGGAGCGACTATATCATAGTCCCAAGGCGGAGTGTGTAGTCATTACAGGTCGTAGGCGTGTCGGTAAGACATATCTTGTTAGAGAGGTCTTTAAGGATCGTCTCACTTTTCATCACACCGGATTATCTCCATACGACGAGGAAGGGCAGGAAAAGATTGGCCTGAAGGAACAGCTGCAGCAATTCTTTTTCTCCCTTAAGCGTTTTGGTCATAGAGGTAGAAAATGCCCAACATCATGGTTGGAGGCTTTCTTCATGTTAACACAACTGCTTGAAAAACTAGACAATGGCGACAGACAGGTTGTCTTTATTGATGAACTGCCCTGGATGGACACTCGTAATTCTCATTTCCTGCAGGCATTTGAGGGCTTTGTTAATGGTTGGGCTTTAGGTCGAAGCAACATGATGCTCATTCTATGTGGAAGTGCGACATCGTGGGTAGAAGATAACTTTATCCATAATAAAAAAGGTCTATATAACCGTCAGACGGATATTATCCGATTGAGTCCATTTACCTTGAAAGAATGCGAGGATTATTATGAATACCTTGGCGTTGGGATGAGCAGATTTGACATTATTGAAGGCTATATGGTTTTTGGTGGAATACCTTATTACATGGGATTTGTATCTCCTGATATGAGTATGGCACAAAACATTGACAATATGTTCTTCTCGGCTAATGCGAAATTGAATGGAGAGTTTGACCGTCTGTTTGGTTCGTTATTTGCAAACCCAGAGAAATACCTTAAGATTATAAGATTGCTTGGAACACGGCATAGCGGATTCACTCGTGATGAGATTATAAAAGAGACAGGTATTCCTTCAGGTAGGGAACTGACTCAGACGCTTAGGTCACTTGAGGTCAGTTGCTTCATAAAGAGATATCAACCTTTTGGAGACGGGAAGTCAGAATGCCGCTACAAATTGACAGACAACTACGTCCTCTTTCATCTGAATTTCTTTGAAAGGCAACACATCACAGATGACTCATTCTGGCAGCATAGCGTCAATGCCCCTTCGATAAACACCTGGAGAGGACTGGCTTTTGAAGAGGTCTGTTTCTGCCACTCGCAGCAAATAAAGAATGCTCTCGGTGTAGGTAATGTTATTTCTACAGAATCAACCTGGAGAGTTCAAGGTACAGAAGAAAAGAGAGGTGGACAGATGGATCTTATAATAAGCAGAAATGACAATGTAGTCAATCTGTGTGAGATGAAATATCTCTCAGGGATGTTCGCTGTTGATAAAGACTATGACCTGAAACTACGTAACAGGATAGGACTTGTACAAGGACTCCTTAACAGAAAGCAACGCGTAAATATGACTTTGGTCACAACTTTCGGACTTGAATATAACAAATATAGTAGTATTATTCAAAATATTGTGACGATTGATGATATGTTTGACTACTAATTAGTTATGAAAGCTGAGAATAGTCCATGTGGTGACCCAGAGGATGAAAATGCAAAGATTTTTTAATACTGTGGCTTGCAGGGGTGGCGGATATATTAAATTAATTTGTTGAACTTTTTCAATTCAGTTACTATATTTATGCGTCTAACAAAAAACAAAAAAGGATATGGATACAGTAAAGATTAAGAAATTTGCTTCTGAACGTCGTTACACAGCAAAGACAAGTAAGTGCTGGTGGGAACTTGTTGAACGTGAAGGTAAAGAGTTGACATTCAAAGTAACTCCTGTTAATAGAAGTTTTGAACCAGAAGTGGTTAAGGCTACAGCAGTAGTGAAGTCTGATGAAAATGGTGTGTATGAAGAAGCGAGTGTGACAAATCGTGAGGGCTGCCACACTATCAATGCTTGCACATGGGTAGGCAGAGGCCGCCGTGTTTCCGAGATGTCGAAAGAAGATGCGGAAAGAGTGATGGCTGCTGTTCGTGAAGATGTAGAAAGAAGAAAGGAAAATGGCGAAGATTGATGAATTGAATCAGACTCTTGAAAGTCTGAAGAAGCAACTTCATGACTGTAAGCTTTCAAACCAAACTCTGACTAATCCTGATGAGATTAAGGCTAATAATAAGATAATTGAAGCATTAAATGTTGAGATTAAGAAAGTTAAAAACGAAATCAGGTTAGAGCAGAGCATTGAGCGTGAACTATCGACGATAGGTCTTGAATAAAAAACATGAAAGAATCAACTGTGGATGATGTACTGTACATCGGAGGTTGGCATTCGCCTTTCTTATCCTGTAGTATAAAGGTCTTGGGGCGATTTTTAATCTATAGATGCTATTGACCACACCATGCAATTTGCGCTGTAAGACTTGTTGCAGGTGGAGGTAGATATAATAGAACATAAAGAGAATAACTATTAATAATATGAATTATTTGGGAATTTCTATAGCAGAAGTTGTTGACAACATCAACAAGAAATGGTATTTGCCAGCCATACAGCGCCCTTATGTCTGGGGAAATCGATATGAGGCGGAACAGCATATCTGTTGTTTGTTTGACTCAATTGTCCGTCGCTATCCCATAGGAAGTATTATAGTATGGGAGACAACAAACCATATTCCATACCGACCATTTATGTTTGAATACAAGGAACATTGTCATGAAGATAATGTCAACGAAGATTTGTGGTCGAACAATAAGTATCTTGTATATGATGGTCAGCAGCGTCTTCAAACAATATACAGTTGTCTAAAGGCAAAATTTAATGACAGATGGCTCGTTTTTAATTGCGATACAGATGTAAAAGACATCAACGACAATGGTTTCCGCTTTGTCTGTGATCCTGATAATCTTGGTCCAACAGAAGTGCTTATGAATACGGTTTATGAAATAGATGCTAAGTCGGACCTGCGAGGGATCTTGCGTGAAAGACTGGGGTGTGTGGAACTTCCATCCGTAATTGAAGATAATATTGATCTGCTTTGGCTTATTTTTCACGAATCAACAGTCAAGTCATTGGCCTGCTTTACTATTGACACAGCAAATGAGGATGAGGTGAACACTGTGTTTCGCCGCTTGAATACAGGTGGCGTTCCACTTTCAAAAGCCGATCTGCTCTTTTCAAAAATCAAGGACTGTCATCCTGAAATCGAAAATGACATATTGTCTTTCTGTGAGGATATATATGACAAACTCGGTTTGGGATTCACTCAATATGACATTCTCAGTATTCTGCATCTGCTGGTAAAGGGTCGTGTGAGGATAGATGACCAAAAGGCAACAGACGATGATATCGCCCAAATATCAGCATGTTGGAAGAACTTGAAAAATCCTATTTCGGATTTCTTTACCTTCTACCTCCAAAATCATCTGCATATCTCGAATATGGAGATCATCCCTCACAGTTTCCCTGTATATGTGCTTATCTGCTACTATTTCAGTTTATATCAACATGGATATAATTACAAAGACATCACGGAAGATGATCTAAGAGGAATCGACAAATTCTTCATATTGTCAGAATTGTTGGATTGGGGTCTTCAGTCTTATGCAGACAACTTCGCTAAAATAATCCTTTCAAAAAGGGATAAGGCATTTCCGATTGAGGAACTATATCAGTTCGTTGAGAGTACAGGCAAGCGACCAGTTAATCTGCAAGCATCAAACTTTGAAGCAAGTGTTTGGTTCTCTCTCAAGATTCTGATGCCACAGCGACATCTTACTTTCGACAACAAAAAGGGGCGGAGATTGAGTCCAGAGATAGACCATATTTTCCCAGTTCATTTAAAGGGTGGTTCTTCTTCAGAGAAATATCAGGACCACGTTAATGTGGTGTGGAACATGCAGCCAGTCATCGGTGAAATCAATCTGCTTAAAAGAAATTTTCACCCATTGGATTTCTTTACAAACAAAGTTAAACGTAATGGAGAATACATTGACGGAAAATCATATTATCCAGATTACGACTATATGCCATCATTGGATAGCGATATTTGGTCGAACCCTGACATTTTTGTTGAATGGCGTAAGAATAAGATGCAACAATTCCTGTCAAGCAAATATGGTCTTCAATTGCAGTTGCTTCCATCGGAAATAATTGATAAGGCTTTTGCAATAACAGACATTTTGGTAAGTAACAACAAAAGCCTTTCATATTGCGACACATTAAAGAGAGTAGCATATTATCTGGACAAGAACGAGATCAATGATTCAACACCACAAGAATCTGTCGTAAAGATAATTTCTAATGATGTAATAAATGGCTACAAGCCAATATGAGCGTATGCTTATAGATAAGTTCTTAAGCAATCCTGTTAACCGATTCCTATGCGAACATGCTTTAGCTTTACAAAACGGAGTATGTCTTTATCGAACCGTTTCTGAAATCAGTCTCAAGTGTTGTGGAACGCCATCTATGAATCTTGAAGCATTTGGCGTGACGAACAAATTCCATCTTCTAACCGATTACGAACTCATAAGCCATCTGGTGAAACGCTATTTTATAACATTGATTCAACGTGAGGATGAGATATTGCGACAGGTAGATGACTGCAAGGTGGTAGGCCACCAAAAAGGTGCAAAGCCTTTCTTGATATGGTCCCCAGAATCATGCCATGACAACTTATTCCTTCATTACTTTGATACTAATTTGTATGAGTATCGAGGTAAGGCCTATAAGAACATCTCGTATGCACTTAGTGATGCGATTAAGGACTATGTTGACGAACACTGTGAATTTGTGGATATAGTGAAGATGTTTGCTCCCGTATATGCAAAGAAGGGTGCTGTAAAACCATGCTTCACAACAGAAAATGATGATATGAAATCATATCGTCGTACCAATGTGGAATCTTTGTTTATTCGCAAGGAAATAGATGTAGATAAACTTTCTGCAATAAACACTATTTTGGGCGAAGGTTATTGTATTCAACCGCTTTCTACCAGTCTTTTTAGAGAACTGCATAAATGTGGCACGAAGAACGGGAATGTGTTATGTCCAAAGGCAACACCATCAGTTACATTCCAAAGTGTGGATAAAAAAGACTACATACAGATAGATGGTACAGACTTCTACTATCGTAGACTCTACGAAACTACAAAGTTGGTGAATCTTAATGCTATGCTTTCCTCTAAATGCATAGAACTACTGGACGAGAGGAATCCAGATATTCAACTTCTGAACATGTTTGTCAAGAACCATCAATCATTACTATTCTCAGTCCAAAAGATTAGAACTGAGTTATAAATGAAATGTATGCATACCGACTGATATTGTAGGATACCGTCATACCGCCCTCATAAGGTATAGATATGGAGGCTTGATTAGTTATTTATAGAATGTAATCCAATTTGTGGTGCACTCTATTCGGTAGTTATGGATGTAGTTGACATATCCCTTATTGTCGCGCCACCACGAAAAGTTCCAGCCTGGTCCCATATCAAGATATAGGGCTTCGGTAACTCCTATGGATAGTAAATCATCTATAAAATCTCCGAAACATCGAACTCCGTTAGTGTCGATTATGGTCAGTTTGCCATTCCGTTCGCACAAAGCACGGAACTCATTACTATTCGATGCCCCCCTGATTGTTTTCACTTTCTGTCCGTTATGAATCATCATTTCCTGAGAAAATCCCATGCCTCCATTATTCGCAGCTTGCTTCAATTCATTAGAATAATTTTGGTAGATGAACTTATATGTACCATTATAATATACGAAGGCACCGGTATTGCGTTTGCATGAGTATCCTTTATTATAAACACCACCCGACACATGATCTCCTGCAATATTACTATGCTTGAATTCATCAAGAATTTCACCTGTAAATGCCGCTTCGGCACAGAATATCACATTTGAATTCTTAACCGAAGGCATTGTACCACACGCAAGGTCAACAGTCGAATAGTCAGGAGTATAGACAATCAGTTTTTCGCTGCTTTTCTTTTTCGTTCCTGCACAAGTCTTTTGTTCTGTGGATCCACTATTACCTTGTTCAGCGAATGTACAGGCATATTGTTCTGTGGATGAACTGTTAATACTGCTCGATGTATCCAAACTATCATTATCTACTCCATTCGTTACATCCCCATTATCAGAACATGATTTATAAAATTGGCCGATAACAAAAACGCAAAAAGCAAAAAGAATTCTTCTCATTTTCCTACAATTTTTAGTGAAACATTTTTTCTAATGCAAAGGTAGTTAATTTAATCATCGCAACCCTCCTAAATGTTTCACCGTTGTACGAACTAATGCAATTACTGTACGAAATAGATATTTCAAAAAGAGAAGTTCTTGTCCCTTGCAAGACTTGAATGCCTATCTACTACTTATAAAATAAAGAAGAGGGTCATGCGCCCTCTTTTTATAGTTAAGTTGGTATGCTGAATTAAAACAATAGTTTTATGCACCTACATATTAATAAGTCAGCCCCATCAACCATAAGGGGAGTTTGTGGCCAATAGGATATTCAAGCTGATCTGCAAGTACATAGGAATTAGGTACGTTTGCTATCTGGTTAAATGATTTATCGTGGCCTCCAACTTCCAATGTGATTTTGTCATCTATCTTGAAATCACCTATTGCCTTGCCATATTCAACCTTGTGTTTCGTCGATAACTGATTCACTACGAAACATTCTCGTATTGTCCCGATATTAACAGATTGAGCAAGTGCACAAAGTATGTTAGTGTTGTGAATATATATCTTATCAGGTTTCTGAAGTTTTGTGACAGAATCAATGTCTGTGTATAGTAACGTAATCAATTCTGCCCTATGAAGACTATTGAGATAACTCAACACAGTCTGTTTGTTGAGTTCAAGATAGGTGGTCAGTTTGGCAATATTTACCTCAAATGGTATATTCTCTGCAAGATACATCAGTAGCGCTTTCACTTTACGAGTGTATGCCGGGTCAATTCCGCAGAATAAAGTCATTTCCTGCTCAATGATAAATGAAACGACATTTTCAATCCTACTATAGTATTCAATATCGTCCCCATCATAGAATGGATAATATCCAACTCGCAGATACTCCTCAAAAAGAGCTTGTGGTTTGCATTTTGTCAGTACTTCTTCACAAATATCGTCCGGATTAGATAGAATGTCTTCAAAGGAATGTGAAGGAAGTTCAATATTCTTATAAAATCTCAGAAATTCACGGAACGACAATCCTTCCATTGTGTATGAAAGTACGCGACGTGATAAGTCTGCATCTGCATTGAGAATCTGAATCAGCGAAGAACCACTGAAGGTTATCTTCATGTCAGGATAAAGGTCGTTTATCTCTTTTAGTTCCTTACTCCATGTCGGATATTTGTGAACTTCATCCAAAAACAGATGTTTTCCACCTATCAAATGAAAACGTTCTGCAAGTTCCAAAAGGCTATGAGTAGTGAAATATATACTATCACAAACACAATATAGCGCTTCACCAGGCTGCACTCCATAATGCGCCTTAATATATTGACGAATCATGGTAGTCTTACCAACACCACGAGAACCTTTAATTGCCACCAATTGCTTTTCCCAAGATATGCGATTAGTCATGTCACGAACTATATCCATACTTACTTGAGATATCAGTAATCTATGCTTTTTAAATAATGTTTCCATATACTTGATTTTTGTTGCAAATATACAATTGTTTAATGAAACATCAAAGGAAAATCGCAAATCGTTTACTACAACAACCGATTTTTAACAAAAAATGGTTATTGCAGCAACCGATTTTGCACAATTAATGGTTACTCCGATAACCGATTTCGCATTTTGAAGGTGGGGGCTACGATTGGAAAGGCATACCTTAGTTTTGTCTCATGCTCATATCTTCACTAAGACCTTGGCAGGATACATGTTGCGAGGGTCGTGCCGCTCAAGGAGGGAGGCGCGGAGGTTCTGTTCGGTGCGCTGCACCTTGCCCTTGAAGAGGGTTCGGCCATTATAGAGAATGGTGATGGGTTTGGAGAGATCTGCCATCTCGTCGTTGAGCCAGATGGTGAAGGTGTCGTAATCGGAATGGGTGATAGTAAACACGTTGCCTTCGTGATGGATGCGCAATTGGGAGTACTGCTCGTAATCTCCTTCGGGCAGCGAAATCCAATAGAAAGTGCGACGCTTCACCTCCTCCTGATACCAGACAATCTTGTCGGGATAAGGGTTGCGCTGGAATTGGGACATCCAAGTGACAGCCACAGTATCACGCTGGTTCATCCAGTGAGGCATACCTTCGAGTATATGAGTCTGGTAGATGTATGCCTTTGGATCATCGAGATGGAGGGAGTCGAGTTCTTTGCCTATCTCTGTATTCTGATAATTGCGGTCGTAAGCGGCATCCTCACCACCACACCAGTTGGTGAAAGGCATATTCCTCACATTATGCATCACAGCACTACCCGGATGACCAGCCATAGCAGCCGCTGCAGCCCAGTAGTCGGGCATACGAGTGGCAAGTTGCCATGCTCCATCACCACCAGCCGAATAGCCCATCAGATACACCTTATCCGGATTGACATCGTGACATGCCACGCAATAGTCGATGGTGAGTCGCATGAGGCTGTCGAGTTCTTCCTTATGCCACATATTCCAAGCATCAAAGGGAGCACGAGGACAGAGGTACACACCCTCTGCAGGGCGATAGAGATTGCATTGGTTGCCCCACTGTTCATCGTTCACTTCCTTCGGACACGAACCTCCACCATGCATGGAGATATAGAGGCTGCGTCCATCTTCAGGTTTCTCCCCGAAGATATGGTGCCAAATCCACATATCTGTATTTGAGGCATGGATCTTGCCGGGATTAGGTAACGATGCATATCGGGAGCGCACTTCCTCGAGCCATTCAGCATAGATGGTGCGGGCGAGTGCTTCGCTCTCTTTGCGGGAGAGGCCCTTTTCAGAAGCAAATGATGATACTGAGATAAAGAATAATATCAGAAATAGTCGCATAGTCCTGTTACTTAGCTTTATAAATCATTTTGATTGGTTTGTAGCAGACATTCTCGTATTTTGCAAGGACATCTCCGTTGTCAGTATTTATTACCCAAACCGAACCATTCTTGCCGGTTGCACTCGGTTCGTAGAAACTCACATACAGACTCTGCTGGTCATCGCTGAGAAGGAGGGCTGTGATGATAGCATCGGATGTGCCAACCGAAACGAGTGTGGTTGCCTTTGTGAGCATATCAGAGATATAGTTCCAACGCTTCACACTATTGCCGGAACCATAGAAAAGGCAGTTGTAAGTCTTGCTCGCAGTCATCGGAGTATTGATGTCGAGAGGCATAGTCTGAGCAGGTGTGACAGTACCCACCACCTTGATAGGACTTGACACGGAAATCACATTCTCCTCTTCATCATTACGAACCCAGAAGTTGTAGTTGAGCACAGTACGCTTGAGATTGACAAGCGGACCGACTGAACGCTTTGTGATAAGCACAATCTCAGGGTCCTGACTCGCTTCCTTATCCCTTGTGACATAAGTGCGAGCCATAGTGACAAATTCCTCTCCCTGGAAGTAATTATACACAGATGGATTCTTTGCTACGCTATCACGAGAACAGTTGTAGGTGGTGCTTGCATAGAATGGTCCATAACCAGTATAGAGCATTCCCAAAGCACCTGCCTCATTATCCCAGAATACAGAGTAGTAATAATTGCTTGTACGAGAGTCGAACATAAGAACTTTCTGTGCGTACGTAGCCTTGAGTTTGGTTGGGAGACCAACTACATTCTCACTACCGAAATCGTATGTCTTACCGTTCTCACAAAGGATTGGGTAGTGATTGCCCGGATAAGGTTTGCCTGGAAGAAGGAAGAGAGATGGTTTGAAATCGGAGAACTCAGTCACATTGATGTAGTTCTTCATCTTCAATGTCTTATGCTGGAGATTGTAGATTGCAGGGGCTTCGGTTTCATTTCCCTTACACATGATATAGAGGCTGTTCTCAGTATGAACCATATCAACTGCTCCGTGAGCAAAAGGGATATCGGGATTGTTGCGAGAGAAACATTCCTCATCATAAAAATGAGGGGTGCTTCCATCGGTAGGAGTGAGCATAAATGAGAGATGGCTGCCTCCTTCTGCATCTTGGCTGAGAATGGTAAGACCCTCCTCGTAAGCCGTATTGACATTGATGACAAATGGGAAGAACGACTTTCCATCCTCATTGGATACGATAAGGCGGCACTGGAACGAACCGAGTTCGTCGGCAACATACTTCAAAGTGCTCTCATGCGACACAACCTTCTGGTCCACCTCCCAATCGTAAGAGAGAGTCTTGGCAGTACCGAGTTGCGATACTTTAGGCGTGATGGTAAGGGTTTCGTTTCCAAGAATATTGTACA
>DCIW01000056.1:0-5181 GCA_002317225.1 Prevotellaceae bacterium UBA1716
AATTACAAAAAATACATTGAAAATTGTTGTTTTTGGTATTTTTTTCTACCTTTGCAACCAAAATAAGTTGAAATTAGACAATGGAAAACGATAAGCAGAACAAAGAACAGCAGTCTTCGTGGCTGCATGATGTATTGGGCAACCTGATTGCCACGATAATGGGTATCGCACTGACTTTCGGTGTGGCAACATGTGTGGATCATCGTAAGTCGGAACAGGAGTCACGCGAGGTGATGCTCAATGCCATTCGAAGCATTGAGGTAGATGGTGATATGCTGGAGAAGACAGATTCGGTGTTCAATTCCCACCTTGCCATAGTCGATAACCTTATCAATCTCTATTGGGCGAATGATAAGGATTTGAGTCGTGTGCCGGAAGAAGTCTTGCGAGCAGAAATGAACAAACTTGGCGAGTGCCGTTTGTTCTCAAAGCAAGGTCATTCCGAACTCTATTTCTTTGATGCACAGATTGTTCATCAGTTTGCCGATGTCGATGCTTATCAGCGTTTTGCCATGTATCTGCAGTTTGACAAGGAGTCGTTCGAGTTGATCAATGCTCTCTATTCTCAGCACCGCACTATCCTGCAGGAAGCCAAGAGCAAGCAGATTATTGATGGCAAACCGCTCAGCACCATTGTTGAGGAACTCCTCACCGAGCATCTCCTCACCGACTATGTCTTCAAGATTCAGTATGCCGCCTTGTCCGAACGCAAGGAAAAGAACGACTACTTCTACGAGCAGATGCTCAAGTTAGCCGGCGTATCCGAAGAAGATTATAAGGAATACGTGGGAAGAGTGAAGGAGTAAATCAAACTCGAAGTATTGAATTCTTCGATAAGTAAGTGTGTGCCAAAGAGTTTAATGCAACCATTTGAAGGACCACTGGGCAAGAGGAGATGGACAGCTCAGCAGACCACAGTTTTGCTGAAGATTGAGAAAGGAATATCTAATGCGGTTGAGTGGTTGGTACTTTTCGTTATACACTACAATGCTTCGACCACTGACACAGTTCTCCGCTTTCACCTCTATAGGGATTATCTCATCTTCATACTGAATCAAGAATTCCAGTTCAGCCTTACCTTCCGAAGACCAATAGTATGGTGTGTCATCGCCACAAACATCCAAGAGTGACAGGAGCACAGCATTCTCAGCCATTGCTCCTTTGAATTCTGTGTAGTTTGCTGCAGGATCTATTACGATAGTTCCTGGCAGTCGGGCAAGTCGACGAAGCAGACCGCAGTCGCACGCATAAACCTTGAAGGCGTCAGGTTCTTCGTATGCCGACAGAGGCATGTTCGGTTTGCTGACGCTGTTTATGCGATGAATCATTCCAGCATCTTCCAACCACAACAGAGCATCCTCATAGTCTTTAGAACGTGCTCCCGACTTAATCACTTTATATATAAATTTACGGTTCTCCTTACTCAGTTGCGAAGGTAGAGAATGCCATATAGCATGGATACGTGGAATCTCACGTGGCTCAGCATATTTGGCAAAGTCCAGTTCGTATAGGTCCAGTATATTCTGCAATGTGTAGTCAACAGTCTGCATGCCCTGGTTCTCCAGCATTGCCACAACGGCTTCAGGCATTCCTCCACATACCATATATCGGCGATATTCTGTCTTGAGCTTGTTCAGCAGTACTTCTGGCAGATGGTGTGGCTCAGTAATGTTCTCTACGTATTCATATAATGCAGAGTCGCTGGCACGCAAAAATTCACGGAAAGTAATGGGGTACATCCGGATAATTTCCACTTTCCCCACAGGAACAGTCATTCTACGTTTCTTTACTGCTACTCCAAGCAGCGAACCAGCAGCAATAATATGCCATCCAGGAGCATCCTCACAGAAATACTTTAAGGCATTCAGTGCTTCCTCACACTCCTGTATCTCATCTAAAATAAGAAGTGTACGTCCCTCAATCAAAGGTACATCACAATATAGAGTCAGTTCTTTTATTATACGAGCTGGCTCCTTGGAAACAGAAAACGCTTGTTTCAGTTCTGGCTGGCGGTCAAAATCCAGTTTGGCGGTGTATTCAAAACATTCCTTGCCAAATTGCTCCATCGCCCATGTTTTACCAATCTGACGGGCACCTTTCAGCAATATCGGCTTGCGCTTTGGCTTATCTTTCCACTGTTTGAACCGTGAAATTATACTTCTTTCAATTTCCATAATTATCACTATTTACTTCCGATTTGTGTATCATTACTACACTTTTCATAACTTATTCGTGCGCAAAGATAAGTTTTTTTCCTAATATCCACAAATAATTTGAGTAAAAAATGAAGAAAGAAGGGCAATATCTATAGAATAATCATTCAAACTCGATGTGGGCATCATTCAGGCTGATGGTCACACGCTTGAAGCTGCTAAGGAATGGAAGGCCGATGTTGTTTTCACCAAGGGCTGCATCAACATTACTTTTCATCACAGTAATCAGAGGGAAACGGTACTGCTTATCGTTAAGCGTGAACTTGAACTTTTTCATGCAAGCCTCTTCAATGGTGAATTGCCCCACTGCTCCATGAACCTCAACACCTTCCACCTTACACTTGTCAACTTCCTCCTTATTGTTTTCATAGAAATTATAGCTGAGACTCGAATCGCTTCCGTTACCAGTATCAATCATCATGTCAATAGGTTTGCCCTCGTGTTGAATTCGCACAAAGATATTACCGCTCATATCAAATGAAAGGTTTTTATTTTGGTAATCAGTTGCTGGGATGGCGAAGTAATAACCTTCTTCTTAAAGTCCATCGTAAACTGCCCCATCAATTGCATTATAGGCTCTCCTATGACTACCTGAGAAATTTCGGATACCAGGTCATAGTCCGTATCCAATAGAATAAACTTGATATTACGGAGTGTCACATTGCCTATCTGCATCGAATCTGCCATTACAAACGAAGTATTGGCCGTGTCTGCAGCATCTATCATAATCCCAGCTTCAATAGTCTTGAGATGTAGTTCCTCAGCCAATTTCCTTGATATTCCGTTAAAAGAAAAGCCCGTATCAAACAGCATGTTCGATGGTTTACCCTGAAGCGAACCGTCTACGGTCATGAATATGTTATTTCCTCCTTTATGTTTTAAGGTTTTTATGCTGAAAGGGATTTGGACATCGCTTCCTTCGCGTGACAAGGTCATCTTGGGATACTTAGCAAACTCAAGATTTCTGTCACGATTATTCGTAAAGCGCATGATTGCACCCTGGTGCTTGTCAGCGATACCCTCATCCGAAATGTATTGCAAGGTTATGTCAGCCACCTTTGCTGCTTCATCACACTCCTGAAGCCTCCACAGACAAAAGACCAGTTGATCTGCAGCATATATCATCCATGAGGCAGGCAGTTCGTCCCGATATTCGTAAACGTACTTTCCCAATTGCTTCTTCGCATCTTCCAACTGAAGCAACTTTGCTGCAGCCATTCCTCTGCCCCATGTCAGCAGAGAACTGCAGATGGAGTCAGCCTTCTCATTGCAAAACTTCTCCAACTGCCAGTAATCGCCTGTCCTGTATAAGTTTGAAATTTCTTTACCAAACTTATTCTGCAACTCAAAATCTTCTTTAGGATTGTCATTCTGTGCATACGCCAGTGCTGAGCAGAGTTTATCATGAGCCGGTCGAATGGAATGCATTCCCAAAGATAAGGAAAGGAAAAGTATGATGGATAGTAGTTTCTTCATGCCTTGTAACGTTTTTCTGTATTGATATCTATGCTGCTTGTTCTTTGCTCAGAACGATGCGGTATAGGTTGCAACCGATGAAGTTGCCAATTACGATGCTGAGGTAGAAGGTGAGGATTTCGAGGAGATGAGAGGTGAGGAAAGAGAATGGAACTGTGAGATAATAGAACACATCTGCAACACAGTGTGGGAATCCGCAAGTGATGAAGAGAGGAACTCCGAAGAGTAGGGGGAAATAGTTGCCTTTGCGAGCAAAGTTGACAGCAGTTGTCATAATCATTCCACAACCAATAGCGAGAATGCCGCCATAGATAGGACCAGTCTTGAGACGCCCTTCGAGAATGCTCTGTGCAGTCTCCTGAAGAGGCATTGGAGAACAACGTGCTATGAGTGCTATGATAAGGCAACCGATGATGTTAGCAATGAGGATAAGGAAGAGATTGCCCACTTCGCCTTTCTTGATGAAACCCGCAGTTCCCGTGTAGAGTTTGAGTTTGTACCCTACCACGGTGAGGAGTCCAAAAGCGAACAATACAGCACCAATGATGCTCTTTTCTGCAAGGTAACCAAACCCTGCAATTCCAATACAAATGCCTGCATAAATGCCAGAGCGGAGAGTGTCGATAAAGTTTTTCATAAGAATTCGTTAATGTGTAATATAGTAATAATCATATAGTTATTTTTGGTGAGAGAAATCATTTGCCTACTTTTGTTTTTCAGTCATATATTTCCAATACCTTCGTGGCATGTCCGAGAGTTGCTTCTTCGGATTGATGCGCTCTTTGATGCAGATAGCCTTGAAGTAAGTTCGCCAAAGCTCTTGAAAGAGATGGTCGTCTTCGCTTAGGATGTCATCGTTTAGTTGACCAGTCTGGAAGTCGAAGGGTAGGGTAGTGTTGTCATCGAAAGTGATGCGAGTCACTTCGTTTTGGTCGTAGTAGTAACCATATTTTCGTTTTGCATCGAAGATGAGCCATGATTGGTCGCGAAAACGATCGGAGAAGTGGTCGATGATAAGTGGAAGGACATTATGATCGGGATGAACCACAGCAAGATACGTACCATCCTTTGCTTTCTGAAAACGAATGAACTGCTTCATGCGGAGTTCTTCGTGAGCCACTTTTCTACAAATATTTGTAACTGCAAGAACATCGGGGTCCGACATGTTTCGTTCTATGCTTTGAGCAGATTCGGGTCGTTGAAACACTTTGTAGATATATTGGAAGAGGTGGTTGTCGAGTTCGGGTAGTTCGGAGAGATAACTCGTGAGGATGACACGCAAGCCGTTCTTGCTCAGTCGCTTTTCAAGCCCAGCCCAAACACGTTCTGCTCTATTGTTCGCAGTCACCACCTGATGTGTCTCTTCGCAGAAGAGAGGCAATGGCTCTCCTGGACCAATCAACCTATCAGGATGCTGGTGGGAGGAGTATGCTTCAAAGACTGCTGAAAGCACTCCATCAAGAGTTCGATCGTGTTGGTAGATGAGCATGGA
>DCIW01000056.1:5296-16418 GCA_002317225.1 Prevotellaceae bacterium UBA1716
GCCTTCTTCTTCTTTTGCGATTCGGAGATGAGGAGGGGTTTGAGGCGTTCGGGATGCATCTCGTTGATGCCTACGATTGGGTTGGAGAAGAGGTTGGTCAATTCGCCACAAGTGATGAAGTATTTTGCTTTCTTCATCACCACCCCCATCTTCTTGAGATGATATGAAGTGATTCGGTTGAAACGACGGGAGTTTACAATCATCACAGCAGACTTCACCCCAATGCCAGGAACACGAAGAATCATCTCGTAGTCGGCCTTATTGATGTCAACGGGAAATGCTTCGGGATGCCTTAGAGCCCACGAAATCTTTGGGTCTACATCGAGGTCGAGATTTGCATTCACTTCATCCACTATCTCCTCCACTTTGAACTCATAGAACCTCATCAACCAGTCTGCCTGATACAGTCGGTTCTCGCGAACGAGAGGTGGTTGCTTCAGTACAGGCAGACGATTGTCGTATGTGTTAACACTCACATAACCAGAGTAGTACACACGGCGCATCGTGGGTTTATGATATAGAGCCGAAGAGAGAGTGAGGATGTCGCGGTCGGTCTCAGCTGTTGCACCCACAATCATCTGAGTGCTTTGCCCTGCAGGAACAAATCGAGGCACGTTCTTGATGCCATGTTTGCGGTCTTCCTTCTTCTCGAGCACCCCCTGTTGGATGAACTGCATAGGTTGGTACACACTCTTATGGTCCTTTTCGGGAGCAAGAAGTTTGAGCGATTCCTCCTTCGGGATTTCGATGTTCACACTCATACGATCAGCATACAGACCAGCCTCGTCCACAAGTTCGCGACTTGCCCCAGGGATGCTTTTGAGATGAATGTATCCGTTGAAATGATGAATGGTTCGTAGGTCGCGGGCGATTGCCACGAGTCGTTCCATCGTATAGTCAGGATTGCGAACCACCCCACTGCTGAGGAAGAGCCCCTCGATGTAGTTGCGGCGATAGAACTCCATCGTTATATCCACCAGTTCATGAACCGAGAGAGTGGCACGTTTGATGTCGTTGCTTCGTCGGTTGATGCAGTAGGCACAATCGTACATGCAGTAGTTGGTCAACATCACCTTCAGCAGCGAAATACATCTTCCATCATCCGCAAAACTGTGGCAGATGCCCACACCACCCACAGTATTGCCCACCATACCCTGCTTGCCCTTGCGGATAGTTCCGCTCGAAGAGCAAGAGACATCGTACTTTGCAGATTCTGCAAGAATACGTAGTTTGTCAAGAGTATTTTCTGAGAGCATTTCTATGAGTGGTTTGATGTTTGTGCAAAGGTACGAAAATAAGCGGGAAATGATGCAATGATTAACCAGTTTTTTCCAAACAATCTAACAATTATGCGAATAGTGTAAAAGTATTAGACGATTGGTGGTTTATTTGTTGATTGATATTCTTTTGTTATAGTGTGAGGCAAAAGACACTAATAGTGTGAAGTCTCACATACTAATAGTGTGATGACCCTCATACTATAGGTACAAAGGCCATCACACTATAGGGATTTTGTATAGTTTGCTAAAGATTTTTCGAAAGCTCTATATAATGTTGTGAAAGCTATTAACTTTCTTCATTCATCGCTTGCATAAAGCCTTGGATGAATTCTTCAACATATTGAGGGCCCATGGCAACTACTTCGGGCATTTGCATAACTATTTCTTTTGCTTCTTCGTAAGTCATAATATCGTTGTTTTTTAATTGTTTGGGGATGTATCGAAATAAACTCGATGCAAAGTTACGCTTTTTGTGACAAAATTACTCTATAAAGAGTTAAAAATGTGCGTTTTGCTATGCTTAATGGTTAAAATGGTAAGAATTATATAATAATGTAGATAATTTTGTGTAATTTTGTGCCCAATAGGTTTGAAGAATAAGGATTTGCCTATTCAATAATCTTAAATAATTGCCAATTATCAACTATTATGAATAATATACGATTCTATTTTGCTTTTATTCTGACTTGCATTGTAAGCATAAATGCGATGGCAGATGTGTTGCATCTTGAGATAACTTTCGCTAAAGGGACAAACCTTAGCGAGATAGATTTCTTTGTGGGCGATGAAAATGCCAGTTCGGCAGAAACTCAGAAGATGGTATGCAACGGCACAAAACTCACTGCCGATGTGGAGGAGTCTGCTACAGGATTCTATATGCTCACAAGTGTGATACAGGGTGGGCAAGTGAATACTCCGCTCTACATCCCAACAGGAACTGCAAAGAAAATGCTCAAGGCAGAAATGGCAGATGAGTACTTCCCCGTGATTACGAATGATGTGGATTGTAAGGTGCTCTCGGACTTCAGTCATCTGCAGGGTATGCAGACTCGCAAACTCTGGATGGAGGCGAAAACTGAGGATGATGCCAAGGCTATGCTCTCGGGATATAAGGACCTGATTGCTCAGGCAGACCCAAAGGGTAAGGCTTCGGAGGCAGTGAAGAACTATATCAATGTGTGGGCATACACCACTAATTATGTCAACATAAGCAATCTCCCTCAGATTCTGCGTAAGAAACCGAAGGAAGTGACTGTAAAGCCATCGGACATCATGCCAAGTGCTTCGGAAGTGCTTGATAACGAGATTGCGTTAAACATGAATTCTACTAATTTCATTATCTGCGATGATCTGAACAAATATGCTTCGCTCGATGAGAAGATATCTGCTCTTCGCAATGGTTACAAGACTGAAGCCATCAAACAGAAGGTGGAGAAGAGTCTGCTCGAGAATTACATATCAAACTTCAATTACCAGAATCATTATGCAGAAGGACTTGCAGAACTGAACGAGGTGAGCAAGAAGTACAATCTCTCAGATACTTATCTCGCAGAATTCCAGAAACGCAGTTCGGCATTGAGCGGAGCAGCATTCCCAGAGGGTGTGAACCTGGTGGATAAGGATGGCAATAAGATGGATTTCGCACAGTTCCGTGGAAAGTATGTGTATGTGGACTTTTGGGCAAGTTGGTGCGTGCCTTGTTGTAAGGAAGTGCCACATTTGCAGAAGTTGGAGAAGGAGTTGAACAATCCGAATGTGGTTTTTCTCTCAATCTCAATCGACAGCACAAAAGAACCTTGGCTGAAGAAGATGAAAGACCTCGATATGCATGGAAATCAGTGGTTGAATGCTGACAATAAAGTTTGCGAGGCTCTCAACATCAACGGAATCCCACATTTCGCCATATATAATAAGGAAGGAAAGCTCATGGTCTATGATGCTGACAGACCAAGTAGTGGGGAGAAGGTGAAGAAGTTGTTGGAGATGCTGGAGTGAGTTCTGGATCTCTGGATCTCTGGAACTCTGGATCTCTGGAACTCGGGATCTCGGAAATGAGGGATCTCTGGATTTCGGGATCTCTGGATCTCGGGAGAACGTACAAACGTAGAAACTCAAAAACGTAGAAACGTATAAACAAAACATATCTATTTATCAACTAACAAAACAAAATCTTATGAAGAAAAACTACTTCATTTCATTATTCTGCTGTGCAGTAGCGATGCTTTTCTGCAGCACAGCAAAGGCTGATGGACTTGCTGATATACTTGGTAAGTACCAGTTTACTGCAACTATGACTGTTGCTGAAGGTCAGGACGCAAGTCTGTTGAGCGATAACTGCGAGGTGACAATCAGCAAGGATGGCAGTTTTGTGTATATGGACGGTCTCGCAGGTAGCGACCGCGGTGGACACATGATTAGCGATGTGAAAGATGGTAAGGTTATCATCAAGAACTGGAACGATAGCAACACAGGCAACTTCGGTGCTGCTCTCTATTTCAGTACTACAGATGCTATCAACCCTTGGGCAGGAACAACTCCAATGCCTGACTTCGAGATGGTTATCGATGCTGATGGCAACATGACACTTCCTGACTTCACAGTAATCACAGTGTCTGACTATGAGTCAGCAACAGGTACTGTCGTTGCTACTTTCACAAATGCCAAACTTACTCTTAAGGAAAAGGAGACTACTGACATCCAGAACATCTCAGGTACTTGGACTTACACTCATGGTAATGGTACTTACGACTATGATAAGGAATCGCAGTACACAGGTGACTTCTCATTCACTCTCACTTCGAAGGATGATACAAACAAGAACTACACAGGTGTGTTCAGTATTGACACAAACCTTGGTCTTTCACCAATCACCCTCGATGGTACATTTGATGGTGTGACTCTCAAGTTCGCTTACGACAAGCCAGTATTGTTCGAGAACGAAACAGTAAAGGTATTGCTTGGTAATCCTAACGGTAAGGCAGAAGCTTACGGATTCCAGTTTGGTGTGATAAAGAGTGGTGTAGTATCACTCGATAAGGTTGTTACCCTCATTCAGATTGCTCCAAATGCAGAAGATGCTGC
The DNA here is from genome assembly GCA_002317225.1 of Prevotellaceae bacterium UBA1716. Taxonomy (GTDB): domain Bacteria; phylum Bacteroidota; class Bacteroidia; order Bacteroidales; family Bacteroidaceae; genus Minthosoma. Next base: position 9,658 of record DCIW01000056.1, read on the forward strand.
AAAGGTAGACACTCTCGTGCTTCAGTGGTATGTAAACGGTAAGGCTGAATGTCCTGAACTCAAGGAACAGGGTGAGGAAGTGGACTTCACAGGTAAGTACACTATCTCAGGTTCTTATTATGACTATGCAGACAACTTTGCACAGAAGGATGATGAGTTCACTCTCGAAATCTGCAAGGACGACTACGGATACTATGTACCTGTATTCTGGGGAGGCGACAACAGTCAGTTGACATACGGTGGCCTTGGTGCAACAGTTAATGCTGAAGACCCTAATATCCTTGAGATTGCTTGTGGATTTGTAGGTGTGAAGGATCAGGAGAATTTCATCTACTACGCTACAGCAGATATGAATGCACAGACCAACGGTTCTATCTACTTCACAAAGAAGGCTGATGGCACATACGAGATTGAAGGTTTCTGTGTTGGTTCTATGCCTTACGGTGGTGAATATGCAGTTGAGCGTTACTACACTGGTTTGACAGTCACTAAGGTAGGTGGCGATGCTCCAACAGAAAAACCAGAAATCGCAGGCGACTACACATTCACAGGTAATTACTGCACAATGGACGACTTCGCTGGTGTGAAGAAGAGTTTCAATGTGAAGATTGAAGAGAACAAGTACTATGAGGATTACGGTGGCAGCAAGTATTTGCTCACAGAGTTTGATGGTGATGCAATCTACTCGCTCACTTACGGTGGTGCAGATCTCGAAATTGCAGATGAGACTAAGTATCCAGTCACTATCAATGTTAAGGCTGCTACACTCGTAGGTGGTAGTTATCCAGACTACACAGGTTTGTTCAACTTCAACAGCACTGCAGACCCAATCGCTTTGACTATCACTCTCAATGCTGATGGTACTTGTGCTATCACAGACTTTGCAATCAATGGTGCTACTTGGGGTTCATCAGAAGCTGGTGCCCTCATCGGTTGGTATTCAGGTTGCACACTCACTCGCGGTGCTTACAATTCTATTGCAACTGTTAAGGCAGAAAAGGCTTCGAAGGGCACATTCGATATGAGCGGTCGCAAGACAAATGCACAGAAGGGTCTTATGATCCGTGATGGAAAGGTAATCTTTGTAAAGTAAACTAATATGTATATTGGAGTTAGCGGAGGGTGATTCTTTCGCTAACTCATTTCCAAATATCAAACAATGATAACTAATTACAGCAGATTCACCAAGATTGCAATTATGTCTGCAAGCATATTCCTTGCTTGTGGAGGTGTGACCTATGCTCAGACCACAGGGAAGCAACAGAGTGAATCCACAGCACGCACCATTACAGGTACGGTATATGAAAAAGGTACGGGTGAAACCCTGCCGGGTGTGAATGTGGGCGTGTGGCAAGGAGGCGAACTCAAGACTGGAGTGGTGACCGATGTGGATGGAAAGTACACTATCAAACTTCCATCTGGAGCGTATGAGTTGCGACTGTCCTATGTGGGATTCCGCAATATGGTTATTCCCGACTCAAAGGTGAAGGCCAAGAATATGAAGGTCTATCTGATTGAGGATGAGAATAAGTTGGAAGATTTTGTTGTGACAGGTTATTTCAATAAGAACAAGAACACATTCACTGGTGCTGTTACACAGATTTCGGGCGAAGACCTGAAACTCGTGACAGGTGTCAATGTGGTCAATGCTATTGCTGCACTCACTCCAGGATTGGAGATGGTGGTGAATAGCGAACAGGGTAGCAACCCGAATCATGTACCAGAACTCGTGATGCGAGGTATGAGTTCATTCTCCAACGATGGTCAGGATGTGAACCAACCAACTATCATCCTCGATGGTACAGAAATCTCCATGTCCGAACTCTACGACTTGGATATGAACGAGATAGAGAGCATCAACGTGCTCAAGGATGCCGCAGCCACAGCCCTCTATGGTAGCAAGGCAGCCAACGGTGTTATTGTCATAACCCGCAAACCACTTTCGGAGGGAAAACCACGAGTGTCGTATAGTTTCACGGGTAATGTGCAGATTCCACAACTTGGCGATTACCAAGTGCTTGATGCTGCGCAGAAACTCGAGTACGAACGCCTCGCAGGACTTTACAATGCTAATGGTGCTATAGATGCCAATACAGGATTGCCACAGCAGTACGAACTCGATGAACTCTACAACCTACGATACAAGGCTGTAGCATCGGGACAGAATAGCGACTGGCTCTCGCAGGCAGCACGCACTTCATTCTCGCACGACCATTCGGTACGCATTTATGGTGGTGCTAATAATCTCAGATATGAACTCAACGGCCGATTTGCTGATACCAAAGGTGTGATGAAGGGCGACGGCCGACGCAGATATAATATCGGATACAAACTCGACTATTTCATCAACAACAAGATTCTTGTATCCAACCGTTCGACGTATAGCGAGGTATCAACTCTTGATTCTCCATACGGCGACTTCTCCCAATACACACAGATGAACCCTTACGACCGCATGTACAACGAGGATGGTTCGGCAAATACCGACCTCAGTTGGGATGCTGTCAATCCGCTCTATGAGGCAACTCTCGGTAGTTATAAGAAGACTGCAACGAAGTCGTTTAGCAACTCGACTGATGCACGTTGGGAAATCAGCAACCTCTTCCGACTCACAGGTCACTTCAACATCACAAGTTCGCAAGGTGATGGCAATCAGTTCGTAAGTCCGAACTCCCTCACTTACCGTTATGAAGAAGACCTCACGAAGCGTGGTGCTTATTACAAGACAACAAACAAAGGCACAACTCTCAACGGAAACTTAGTCGGTTCGTTTAACAAGATGTTTGAGGACGAATCGCTCATCAGCACATCGGTAGGTTGGGAAATCAATTACAACAACAGCAGTTCGGACCAGTTCTCCGCAATCGGTTTCTTCAGCGATAAGATGTCGAATATCAACAATGCAGTGGGTTATTCTTCTACAAGCAAACCATCAGGAAGCACTTCCCGTTCGGCAGATGTGGGTGGATTCCTCTCAGCCAACTATTCGTTCCGCAACCGCTACTTCATCGATGGCACATGGCGAATTACAGGTAGCAGCCTCTTCGGAGAAAACAATCGTTGGGGCAACTTCTGGAGTGCAGGTGCAGGTTGGAATATCCGCAACGAGAGCTTCATGGAGAATATCAAGAAGCATTTTGATATCTTCAAACTTCGTGGTTCTGTAGGTTATACAGGTAAGGCTAAGTTTAGTGCCTACCAAGCTATGACCATGTACCAATACAGCAACGACCTCGAATACAAGAACGGAATCGGTGCTACACCTATGACTATCGGTGATGTTAATCTCCGTTGGGAACGCACTCGCACCACCGATGTAGGTTTGGACTTGAGTATGTTTGGTCGCAAACTCAATTTCACCGTAGATTACTACATCAAGAATACTTCCAACCTCCTTCTCGACCGTTCGCTCGCTCCAAGTACCGGTGTGACAAGTGCCACACAGAATCTTGGTGAGTTGCAGAACAAAGGTCTTGAGTTCTCCCTCAACGGATATGTGATTCAAACGAAGGATTTCCTTTGGAAACTTGGTGTGACAGGATATACCAATACCAATAAGATTACGAAGATTAGCGATGCTCTCAAAGAACTCAACGAGAAGAACGAAGAGATGTCGGGAACACAACTCAAGCCTCTGCCTCAATATGCTGAAGGAGAGAGTGTGACAGCTCTGAAACTCGTTCGCTCTGCTGGTATCGACCCTGCTACAGGTAAGGAGATTTACATCAAACGCGATGGTACGCTCACCTTCACTTACGATAGCAGCGATAAGGTGTATATCGGTGATACCGACCCTCGATTCTATGGTACTGCAAACACTACACTTCAGTGGAAGGGTATTATGATGTATGCACTCTTCAGTTATCGACTTGGAGCATGGATGTACAATACTACCCGTGCAAGCAAGGTGGAGGGTGCCAATCCTAAGTACAATGCAGATATCCGTGTGTTCACAGACCGATGGAAGGAACCTGGAGATGTGGCGATCTATAAGGATATAGCAGATACGAGCACTCCGAAGCAGACTGACCGTTTTGCTGAGAAGGAAAACACGCTCACACTCTCTACACTTAATATAAGTTATGAGTTCCCTCAGCAGATGTTGAAGACCACATTCTTGAAGCAACTGCGTGCAGGTATCAATTTCACCGACCTCTTCCGTCTTTCGACTGTGAAGATAGAGCGTGGTACATCATACCTCTACAGCAAGGGATTTGAGATTACATTAAATGCTACATTCTAAGACCCGAATATATGAACAAGAAGATATATAGATTAGCTCAATTCTGCATTTTGAATTTTGCATTATTGATTTGCTTGCCTTCATGCAACAAACTCCTTGACATCACTCCCGATGGACAGCAGAAACGCGATGAACTCCTCCAGTCCGAAGAGGGAATCGAAGATGCTATGTACGGTGTGTATGCTACATTGCGCAGTACGAGCCTTTATGGTCGCGAACTCAGTGTGGCAAGTTTGGAGATTATGGCTCAGACACTTTATGTCAACGATAGCAGGGGCATCTCCGCTCTCGCAGAATATGATTACGATTACTCCACTGTCGAATCCCAACAGGAGAGCACATGGACTGTGATGTACCAGAATATCAGCAATGTGAATAGTGTGCTGACTTCCGACCTTATCGCTGATGCCACCACCTATCCTTATACATTATATAAGGGTGAGGCACTCGGATTGAGAGCATTCATGCACTTCGACCTCGTGCGACTCTTCTGCAAGCAATACACTCTCAACCCTAAGGCTGATGGCATTCCTTATGCAACAGACTTCTCCCTTATCACTCCTGATTTCGAGAGTCTTGAGGCAAATTATCAGCATATTCTTTCCGATTTGCTTGAAGCGGAGCGTTTATTGGAAGGCTGTAAGGACCAACTCCAAGCAGATACCCGCAACTATGTTCGCGACCAGCAGATTCACTTCAACCTCAATGCTGTGAAGGCAACCCTTGCTCGAGTTTATCTCAATATGGGCAATCGCACAAAAGCTCTCGAATATGCTCAGAGCGTAATCAATGGAAGCGGTCATCGACTCGATACGAAGACTGAAATACAAGGTGATGTGGCAGGCAAACTTTCACAAAACGAGACTATCTTCGGTGTGTATTACAGTGGATTCTATAGCATCGTGAGTGCCACTTTGCAGAAGATGACTTCGTTCTATTCGCTCAACCCAAAGGATAATGCTGAAGATATATACAACTGCTACGATTCGTCGTTGAAGAATATGATTGGAGGGCAGGATTTCCGTTGGTCGTCTTACTTCTCATATTCGGACAATGGTGGTAATGCGGTGCTTCGCCTCTCAAAACTTACCGACCCATACGAGGACAACAGCACTACAAGCAAGCGTCCTTCTGCTGATATCCTCGGTATCAATCTCATCCGTCTTCCTGAGATGTATCTTATAGCTTCCGAATGTCTGCTTGCAGAGGGTAGGGGAGAGGAGGCTCAGCAGATGTTTGATGCTTTGCTTAGTAGCCGTGGTGTGACTCCTATTTCCGACCCTGCCATCGGTCTTTCTTTGTCACAAGACCTTATCAATCATGAGTTCTATAAGGAGTTCGTGGGAGAAGGTCAGATATGGTTCAATTATAAGCGACAGAATATGGATATCAAGTCTTGGGACGAACAGACTGTATATCCTGCTTCAGATAAGATTTATGTTTTACCAATTCCGGAAAAAGAGTATGAATATAGATATTAGAAGGTTTAAGGGTTTAAGGTTTAAGGGTATCAAGTTTAAGGGTTTAAGGTTTAAGAGTTTAAGGTTTAAGGCCCTTTCGTTGTTCATTGTTAATTGTTCATTGTTCGCTGTCCTCTCTTGCAACGAGCATTACATGACTTACGAACCTCAGGCAGATGGCACCTATTTTAAGGATGATAGCACATCGTTCAGTTTTGGTGTGACTCCCGTAGAGATTACCACTCATACCCTTGAGATACCGGTTTATGTGCTTGGTACGGTTCCTCATGTGGATCGTGACTTTGCTGTGGAGGCGGTTGCAGATAGTTCTACTGCTGTGGAAGGTGTGCAGTACACTATTGGTCGCACTGTGATTCCTGCCGATTCGGTTCGTGGATACATTCCTGTCACTATCAATCGCAACAAGCTTGAGGGTTCGTATTCCGAAGGTTATGTGTATTATCAACTCTATCTCCGCCTCAAGGAAAACGAGAATTTCCACCCGACTCTCTCTTCCGATGAACAGTATTTCAAGGTGAAGTTCAGCAATGCAGTCGACCGCCCTGAGTGGTATGTGGATGGGCAGAAGCATACTGAGGAGAATAAGAAGTGGCCTACCGAACGACTCGGCATCTGGCATCCTTTCAAACTCATCAAGATGGTGGAGTACTTCCACAATTGCAAGACTATCGTTCCTGCTATCTATAAGGAGATGGTCGAACTCTATGGTGAGAATCTCGAACATATCGAAGCGGGCGATACACATTCTTATGCCACTACATTCAACAATTATGTGTACAAACCGATGTACGATTACTTCTCCGATTCTGCCAATCGCGAACTCATTCTGAGTATGTATCCTGATTTCCCATTCGACATGCCTAATCCGTTCTGATTATGAGAAAGTTTATTTGCAATATATCCGTTCTTGTATTGTGTCTCGCTCTTGTGGGATGCTTCAAGGATGAGACCACCAACGGCGACCTCTCTCGCCTCACAGAGATTGAGATTGATGCTGCGAGCATCGACTCTGTGTACAATATTCTTGGAAACGAAAC
>DCIW01000166.1 GCA_002317225.1 Prevotellaceae bacterium UBA1716
CACAATGCTATCTGCAGGAGTATGAAGAGGAGAATAGATGCGGTCGAGTTCTTCGTCAGAAAAGTATTTGGGATTTACAAATGTCTTCTTTCCCAACGTACGAATCATAGAGAAAGGAGTGTTCAATATGACAGCGGCTTCTGATGGTTTGCTCACATATTGGTTTGCATTACTAATAGTGATAGGTCGAACAGCATGAGTCATACCGCCTCGCATTCCTGCAATAGTGAGAGGAATGAAAAGAAGGAAGCATAGAACATGCACGGAGTAATATGAAAGATAGTCTTTCGAACCAATCAACTTTGTCTTTCCGTTTGGTTTCCTGTAAAAGAAGAAGAGTGAACCAATCAATATCAATCCAAGCAAAACGACATACCAATGATTGATGATTTCTGCTCCGAAAATGCTTCCGAGATTGTCTTCGTTCTTGAATTCACCAAAGACAGTTGCTGTAGTTCGCCTTCCCGTAAACTTGAAGTAAACGGAATCAGCAAGATTTGCAATTATGCTAAGGGCGTTTGTGATTATGAAGACGCATTTTGCTGCTATTTGCCAACCGTTCTTTTCCTTTAGGTGACAAGGGAAAAGCATCATTATCGCATAAAGTGCATTTGTATAAAGTATGGCAGATGTGTCGAACTTCAAACTTCCAATCAAAAGGTCGCTCCATGAGTTGTTAAGCAATCCTTGTGAGAACACGCTCCAATTCTCCCACACATATTCCACTCGGCACACTCCATATATAATATAAATAAGGAGTATGTTGAGGGCGAAAGCCAAAGGCGATGAAATTATCGAAGTCTTTCTGTTGGTTGTTTGTCTGCTATGATTGCGTCTTCTTTTCATTAGAATTCTATTTGAACTGCTTTATTATGAATCGAGGATTGATTTTGAGGAAGACACCAAAGTTGAGGTCAACTGTGTCCCCACCATACTCTCTATTGTAGAAGTACATCATGCCTCTTGCCCCGAAAGTGAAGTACTTGCCGAATGTACGTGAATACTCGACCGAAGCAGTATATAGATCCACATTATTATATATACTCTTTTCAATCGCATCATCACAATTATAATGTCCCGAACCAAGTACAGACATATAATTCTTATTGCGGAAATACGATCCTGTAAATCTTATCCCTGGTGTGAAGTCGAGCGAGCATTGTGCATAAGGCCCCCAACCTGAGTTGCTGCTAAACAGGTTCCCACTTTGCTGGAGGTATCCAACGATATGTGCTTCTGCAATCAAACGTTTCAACCAAGAAGTATTGATTGGCGTGTCGTAACGTCCACCGATAGAGGCATTTATCAGAGTCTGCACGCCATGATGAGCGGTGTCCACTTGTATTTCTCCTCCTCTATGTTGAACCACCACTTGGGTAGGCAGAGTCCAATGCTTACCCAACTTCACCTCACTATTTCCACCAAAAACAAATGATTCTTGATGCGTGTCTTCCTTGAAGATAAACGATTGCCAATCGCACCACACATCAAGGTGCAAACGCTTTGTGTCAACAAATATCTGCACACCAGTTTCTGGATCGCTTGTGAGGTTGAGTTCTTGGCAATAAAGTGGTTGTATGAGTCGATGGTTTGCTCCTCCATAAAGGTCACCAAGAATTACATTCATCTTGCCCATCTGCACGTTTGCACGGAAGAAAGGAGATAAGTGTGTGCCTTCAAAGTAGTCGCTTCCTTTCCAAATGGCGATATCTTGATAAGCTGCATTAGGGTACTTTCGTTTCCCGTAGAAGAAGAGCGAATGCAGTCCTGCCTCCAACTTGATATGCTTATTTGCTTGGTAAGTCACCTTGGGTTGCAACCATAGTCCTGGTAGCGTATAACCCGTAACTTGCTTACCATCATACTCATTATCCTTGAAGAATGTAGTGTTGTCAATCTCTATTGCAAGCGTACCATTATCGATGGAGTCGAGTCTGTATTCACGAACAAACAGCAACGAGTCCATCTGTGCATTCATCGAAATGCACATCACGAACATGATTGCTGTCATTACCTTTCTCATATCAACTCTAATCTCTAACCTCTAACCACTAACCTCTAACCTAAAACAGAAACCACCTTATTAACTATAGTTTCCGGCTTAATACCGTTCAAACAACGAAGGTCACCAAACTTGCACTCTGTATTTCCATAAATAGAACAAGGACGACAAGCCAAATCAAGTTGAACGGTGTTATCTTCGTTCTGTCCATATCCCACAAAACCAGCCTTAGGGTGAGTTGCTCCCCAAACGCTTACCACAGGAGTGCCAACGATTGAAGCGATATGCATATTAGCAGAGTCCATGCTCACCATAGCATTGAGTTGGCTCATCAAGAGGATTTCGTTGTATAGTCCGCCGAGTTGACCGCACACATTCTTGATGCCATCGCAAGCCCAAGAGTCAAGTTCCTCTTTCTCACTTGTTCCCGCACCAAAGAGGAAAACCTTGTAACCCTTTTCGCAAAGCATATTTGCCACCATCCTCATCTTGTCGAGAGGATAAACTTTCTGCTGATGTGCAGCGAAAGGTGCAATACCAATCCATTTGTCTCCAGGATTCTTCTTTCCTACTACAGTACGAACATCCTTGAAGTTTTCGGTCAAAGGATTGAAAGCAGTCTTGAAGTCAACCTCAACAGGATAGCCTAATTCATTGAACACATCGGCATATCTTTGAATCATTGGTTTGAGGGCTTCTGCTTTCTGACCATTACCTATGAGTGCGTGCTTCTCTTTGCGACCTTTGTTTACCACACCAACCTTTTTTCCTCCCATTCGGAAACAAGTGCGAAGATATTTGGTGCGAAGCACATCATGAAGGTCGGCAATCACGTCGTAGTTATTGACTTTGAGTTCGTTGTAGAGCTGAGTCAAACCGGTAATGCCTTCGTATGAGTCGATATCTATGCCTTTCACCTCTACGTTGGCAGGCAACCACTGGAACATAGGAGAAAAACGATTGCGAGTCAACACAGTGATTCTCAAGTCGCGGTGTTGGCTTGCCAAGCTATGTATCACAGGGATAGTCATTGCTACATCGCCCATTGCTGAGAAACGCATAATGAGCATACGAGTGAGAAACGACTCCTTCTTCTTGAAAGGCATCTTTGCCATCAAATCCTTTATTGCCATATTGTTATTTTTTGTCAAGAATTAGTGATTTTATGAACCTCCGGATTATATGGAATTTATTGGAATTAGTGATAGAAACTATATGCTTCACCATCCGGATGGCAAGGCCGTATAGGCCAATCACTCATTCATGTTAATTCATGGTTCTTGTTAAGCATTCATTAATTCTCTAATTCTTGATAAATAAAAATTACCAGAATTTATTATTCTCTTCAGAGTATTCAAAACCGACGGCTGCGAGTTTTGCACACAACTCTTCTTTGTCCACATCTTCACGCTGGCACAATTCGTCAAGCGAACTGTACTCATCGCGAAGCAACATATTTACTGCTGAAAACAGCATCATTGGGTCATTAGGAAGCGTCATATCCTTTATCAATTAACAATTTAAAATAAGCAAATGGCTTCTTGAAAAACAAAAAAGCCGCAATATCCTTCGTGAAAAGGACACTGCGACTGCCATGTTCTGTCTTTATAATGACACGATGGTCATTACTTACGAAGACCGAGAGCCTTAACGATAGCACGGTAACGCTCGATGTCCTTAGCCTTGAGGTAAGAAAGGAGACGACGACGCTGACCTACGAGCTTAACAAGGGCACGGTTAGTTGAGTAGTCCTTGTGGTTAGCCTTTACATGCTCTGTAAGGTGCTGGATACGATAAGTAAGGAGAGCAACCTGGCTCTCGCATGAACCTGTGTCAGTAGCAGACTTTCCGTACTGTGCGAAAATCTCTGCCTTCTTTGCTGAATCTAAATACATAATGAAATGTGTAATTAGTAATGAATAATTTGTTATTAAAAATGATGTTATTCGGCGCGCCTCAATCCCAGCAAAGAATAGTCGGCTCGCTGAAAACCGGGTGCAAAGGTACGAAATAATTAGGAATTAGGAATTAGGAATTAGGAATTATTTTAATAAATGTGTGGTTTTTTGTGATATTTATACTCATTTTCAATAATTATGCGTAACTTTGCAGCCGAAATAGGTAGAGAGTGAAGAGTGAAGAGTTCTTCACTTATAATTAAAAATTATACAATGCAGGATATTAGAAACATCGCTATT
>DCIW01000269.1 GCA_002317225.1 Prevotellaceae bacterium UBA1716
GAGGCTTCATACTCTTTCGACCAATATGACAAGTCTGATTATCTGCGTGTTAAGGCACTTGATGTGAGGAAGTACAGCAATGTGCAGAACTCTTTCCGAATGCTCTATAATCATAATCTTCGTGAAGCGGACATCTTGACTGTTGGCGCAGATTATATGTACGATTTCTTGCTTAATGCCAATCTTGATATGGCAAAACGCAGGCAGCAATCTTTTGATGTCTTTTCCCAATACGATTGGCGAATCAATAGTGAATGGGAGGTGCTTGGTGCTGTGAGATATGATTACTTCTCCAATAATAATATGTCGAGAGTGACTCCAAAACTCTCTGCTCGTTGGTCGCCTACTCGACGCCTCGCTCTGCGTGCTTCGTATGGTATGGGATTTCGTGCTCCTACGCTCAAGGAGAAATACTACAACTTTGATATGGCTGGCATTTGGATTGTGGAAGGCAATCCGGAACTTAATCCCGAACTGAGTCACAACTTCACTCTGGGAGGCGAATATGTTTACAAGGGTTATAGTTTCACTCTTACAGGCAATTATAATCGTGTGGGCAATCGCATCACCACAGGACTTCCTTTCCTCAAGGATGGCAACTCCCGCCAATGGTATCTTGCTTACATAAACTTAGGTGATATGAATGTGTATTCGGTTGAGGCAAGTGCTAATGCTCGTTGGAATAATGGCCTGTCAGCAAAGGCTTCGTATATGTTCTCTCACGAAGATTTGACAAACCGCACAGCAAATCAATATATGCCTGCTCGCAATCATTCGTTGACTTTAAGGGTGGATTGGGATAAGCAGATTACGAAGTCGTTCGGACTGAATATTGCTCTCTCGGGGCGTGCTTTGAGTGGTGTGTCAAACAATGAATACTACGATGTTTCCAATCCTGATAAAGGCACTCACGAAGTGAATTATCCCGCTTATTCGCTTTGGAAACTGCAAGCGACCACTCGTTTCTGGAATAAAGTTCGTGCTACTTTCACCATCGATAACCTCTTTAATTATCGACCTGAATATTACTATTACAACGCTCCTCTTACCCAAGGAATCAATTTCTTAGGTGGAGTAAGCGTTGATCTATAATCTTAAACAATAGAAAAATACGTCGGGATGTTTTTGTTCAAACGTCCCGACGTATTTTTTTCGCCCTATTATAATTGTGTTGTTATCCAACAAAAAGAATATATGCAAGACTTGCACAACTGATGATTATCCAAAGTGCAACACCTTGAATGAGAGGACGAATGCCCACAGCCTTTAATGTGTCGCGAGTCAAGCCTGCTCCGATAAAGAAGAGAGAAAGCGTGATGATATGCTTTGCGAATTTACTCACGTCGGTGCTGATAGCCTGACCCCAACCGAACTTTGAAAGCACGAATGTGTTGAGAAGGATAGCCACGATAAACCAAATGATAAATGTTGGGATTACCTTATACCAAGGTTTCTTCTGACCATCTTCAGCACTGAGCTTGCTCTTGAAGAAGAATGGAGTGACAAGTGCTACAATAACAATCCAAAGGGCACGAGTAAGCTTGACAGTAGTTGCTACTTCGAGTGCTTGTTCTCCAAATTCCTTACCAGCACCAACTACCGAACTCGTATCGTGAATAGCGATGGCAGCCCAAGTACCGAATTCCGTTTGCTCCATACCAAGGTAACGACCGATTGGAGGGAAGATGAAAAGTGCGATTGCGTTGAGGATGAACACCACTCCAAGTGCAACCGACATGCTCTCTGCCTTTGCTTTGATTACAGGGCCAACGGCTGCAATTGCCGAACCACCACAAATAGCAGTTCCTGAAGATATGAGATATGATGTCTGCCAATCAACTCCAAGCACCTTTCGTCCGATGAAAGTACCGAGTGCAAGAGTTCCAAATACAGATATAATCGTAATAAGCATACCTTCACTTCCCGAATTGATAGCGCTTTGGAGAGTCATACCGAATCCAAGTCCGATAACCGAATATTGGAGTAGTTTCTTCGACATCGTCTTGTTAAAATCAGGGAATGCCTTTCCGAACACAAGGGCAAAGATAAGACCAAGCAGAAGGGCGATTGGAGAACTAACCCAAGTGCCAATCCATGACATGCTTCCGAGGTCGATGCTGAACATTTCGCAAACGAAACCAGTAAGCAAACTGATTGCCAATGCTGCTACAATTACAATGTAGATAATGTTGTTTGTTTTCATTTTTTTGAAGTTTTATGTCTCTTTCTAACCGCAAAGATACAAATTATAACTGAAATATGTCGTTATTATCACAAAATCTTAACTCTTAACTCTTAATTCTTAATTAAAAATTGTATCTTTGCACCTTATGAAAGGACTTTTATCATATACAATCAATGTTAAGGGCAGACTCATCGACCTCGGCGAACCGCAGGTGATGGGTATTCTGAACGTAACCCCTGACTCCTTCTTCTCCGGTTCGCGTAAGCAGACAGAGGAGGAAATCCGCTGTCGTGTGGAGCAGATCGTAAGCGAAGGAGGACAGATGATTGATATAGGTGCTTACTCTTCCCGACCTGGTGCTGATGATGTGAGTGCGGAGGAAGAAATGGAACGACTTCGCAAGGGTATGACTATCCTTCGTGAGATTGCTCCGGATATTCCTGTAAGTGTTGATACCTTCAGGGCTGATGTGGCAAAGATGTCGGTTGAGGAACTTGGTGTTGATATCATTAATGATATTTCCGGAGGCGAACTTGATAAGGATATGTTTGCTACAGTCGCACGACTCGGAGTTCCATACATACTTATGCACATGAAAGGTACTCCGCAGACTATGCAACAAGCACCACACTATGATAATCTAATGAAGGAAATTCTTCTTTACTTTGCAGAAAAGGTGCAGCAACTCAGAGACCTTGGACAAAAGGACATCATACTTGACCCAGGCTTCGGTTTTGCAAAGACTCTTGAGCATAATTACGAACTCATGAACCATTTGGAAGAACTCCAGATCTTTGAACTTCCAATCCTCTCGGGCATTTCTCGCAAGAGCATGATTTATAAGTTGCTTGGCGGAACACCTCAAGATGCCCTCAACGGTACTTCGGTTCTGAACACTATTTCTCTCATGAAAGGTGCAAGTATCCTTCGAGTCCACGATGTGAAAGAGGCGGTAGAAGTCACCAAGATTGTCAAAGCAATGCTTGCCTAACCTCCTCAACCTCTAACCCCTAACCTCTAACCCCAAACCCCCAAAAAGCCTTGTTCGAATTTGGATTTAAAGATGCAGTTGACATATTTATCGTAGCCTGTCTGCTTTACTATGTCTATCGTTTGATGAAGACGAGCGGTTCGCTCAACATCTTCTACGGAATACTTGTGTTTATCATCACATGGAGTATCGTGGCACAGATGTTCGAGATGAAATTGCTTGGCACCATCTTCAATAGTCTTGTCAATGTGGGTGTACTCGCACTTATCGTCCTCTTTCAGGATGAGATTCGACGATTCTTCCTCACCCTCGGTTCGCAACGACGACTACCTGCACTTGCCCGACTTTTCTCAAAACGTAAGAAAGGTAATGACGATGAAGATAGGGCAGAGGCTGTGCTCCCTATTGTAATGGCTTGCGACTCAATGAGCAAGAATCTCGTTGGTGCACTTATCATCATCGAACGCGAGATGTCGCTCTCTGATATCGTGAAGTCGGGTGAGGATATCGATGCTCGTATCAATACTGAACTCATTAAAAATATCTTCTTCAAGAACAGTCCTCTCCATGATGGAGCAATGATTATTCGTCGCGACCGTATCGTTGCGGCGGGTTGTATCCTTCCCGTATCGCATAGCACCAATATCCCGAAGGACCTCGGACTACGTCATCGTGCTGCTCTCGGCATTACCCAACAGAGTGATGCCATTGCTATCATCGTGAGTGAAGAGACAGGTGCCATCAACATCGCCCACCGTGGCGAATTCAAACTCCGACTTGCAGGCAACGAACTTGAAACCTATCTTGTCAATTACTTGAAATAAATAATCCTAACCAATCTATGAGAACTAAAACCATCCTATCCCTCCTCCTTTCTCTTGCTTCCGTTTTTTGTGCATCCGCGCAAACCACCCCTACAGTCTCCTCCGTAATGGAAGCGATGGAACTCGCCAACGACCACTTCATCAACAAATATCCCGATGCTGGTGCTCCTACCTTCGTAAAGAAAGAACGCCCTTCCAACCTTTGGACTCGTGGTGTCTACTTCGAAGGCCTTTACGAACTAACAGAAATGGAACGCATTACAGGCAGAGGCAAGTACGATACATATTATAAGTATATCTTCGATTGGGGAACAGCCCACAATTGGACTCCTCGCAATGGTTGTCGCACTCGTGATGCTGATGACTATTGTTGTTGTCAGACATATATTGATATGGGACATGTCGGACAGACTATCGAATGCATGGAACATCTTATTGCTTGTCGCAATGTGCCACAAAAGCAAGGTAATGGCGAATCAACAGGTTCGTTTGGTGATTGGACATGGATTGATGCCATTCAAATGGGACTCCCTGTTATGACCAAACTCTCTGCCTTGATGCAACAAAGAGGTGAAAAGGATTACCTTCGTTATGCAGAACAAGGTTGGCAGATGTATCGTGTGAGTCGTGACTCTCTCGCAGGTGGTTTTTATAATAAGAAAGAAGGATTGTGGTGGCGAGATAAGGATTTCGTTGCTCCTTTCACCACTCCAAACGGGAAGAACTGCTATTGGTCACGTGGTAATGGCTGGGTTTATGCTGCTCTTGTTCGTGCAATGGAATCCCTTCCTTCCGACCCTCATTACAAGGACTATAAGAAAGACTTCATCACCATGACCAATGCCCTTGTGAAGTGTCAGCAACCAGACCTCTATTGGTACGCATCGCTTGCTGACCCACAAGACTTTGGCGGAAAGGAACTTTCAGGAACATCTCTCTTCATCTACGGAATGGCTTGGGGCGTTCGTCATAGATATCTCTCAGCAAAGAAGTTTACACCTATTATATATAATACGTGGAATGCAATGGTTCGTGATTGCCTCCACCCAGACGGTGTGCTTGGTTTTGTACAAGGCACAGGAAAGCAACCAAGCGACTCACAGCCTGTCACTTACGATAAAGAACCAGACTTTGATGATTATGGACTTGGATGTTTCCTTCTTTGTGGAACGGAAATAGTGAAACTTCTTAATAGCAAGTAATTAGATTCCAACAGCAAGTAATCTTATACCAACAGCAAGTACCCTGATACGGTATGCTTAATGCCTATATCAATGCTTGCCATTCTTCACAGTCTTCGAGATGATTGGTCTTGACAAGAACTGACTGAAAACCAAGTTGCTTGCCCGCTTCGTAATTGACTTTGCGGTCATCGAAATAGAGTGTATGCTCAGGTTTCAGTCCTGTTTCCTTGATGACTTGTTCGTATATACTTGCATTCGGTTTTGCCAAATGCATCTCGTAAGATAAGAAACACTTGTCGAAGCAATCTTCTGGAGTTAAGCCCATCTTTTGCAATTCCTTGATCGTAAGACTCCAGATTGGCTCGTTGATATTGCTCAAAAGATAGACTTTATACTTCGTCCTTAATGCCTTTATCTGCATAAAGCGATGGAGTGGGTGCTCGCCGCAAAGGAATTCTACCACCTTATTAATATCTTCGGTAGTAGTTCCCTTGCGGCAAATCTTTTTCAGTTCGTTAACGGGAATCATCGGATCTACTACTCCATCAACATAATCGTTGAAGAGTCGGTTGATTCGCTTCTGATATATAAACATCTTGAAGCGGTTGATGCCTAATTTGCCCAAACCCTCAACCACTTTCTTTCCGTTCAAGTTGACGATAACTCCGCCTAAATCAAATACTAAGGTATCTATCTGCTGTTCCATTGTGCGTTATTTCTTATACTTATTATAGCTGTCAACAGGATTGGCATAAATGCCGAGGAAGATTTCCTTCAGAGGTGCGATATCGAACTCGCCTTTGTAATCGTTGAGTTTCTCCATGTGCTCAACGAAGGCCTGCTTCTCATCTTCGGTATACTTGTCGGTATATTCAGCATTACCGCTACGCAAGTCGTGGGCTATGTAATTGTTAGGAGTGAGTCGATAAACCGAGCATATACGTTCGTCGAGAAGTCGTGCAACACTCTTGTTAAACTCATTGCTGGTGAGATTTGCAAAAGGAAGCAAGTCGTCACGCGTAATCATATCGCATAATTCGATATGCACTTTTCCCTTGTTTTGAGTGGAGCCGACCACGCAACTATGCATATCCTCGCCCGGAGTCTTAACGTAAGGTCCGAGACTTCGCTTATGCAACTCGATGGTTTTGAGGTAGTCGCAAGGTTCCCATTCGAAGGAAATGGAAACAGGTACAATCTTTAGTTCTGCAAGCGATTCAACCTTATCGTCCGTGCGACTCATGCCAAACATCTTGATGATGCCTTGGTCAGTCTTATCAATACCATCCTTTGTGCGACCATTTCGTTGTGCAATCCAAACCGACTGCTTCTTTTCGAGAAGGGCAGTACGCATATAGTCAGAGAGATGGAGCGAAGCCTTGTACCATTCCTTTATACTTCCACCTGGGCGAACAACCTTAAACATCTTATTTGACTTGCCTATATCCACGATCATCGGATCTTTCATCAAGTTGGAACCGAATGTTATCTCGCTTGTAGGAAATTTAGCATCAATCAATACATTCTGCAAGAGAGAAGCATCAAGCATTACGTCGCGATGATTTGATACGTACATATAGCATTCGTCACGTGATAGTTTTTCGATACCCGAAGAAGTGAACGATGTTGTACTTGTGTCAATTACGCGTTTGTTGGCATAATACATCACCAAGTGCTGGAATTCGTAAGTTGTGGTGTAACTGCTCACTTCTTGTTTTACATCTTCAACGTCTCTATTTGGGAAAACATAAGATGAAAGGATTGGAAACATCGGATTATTTGCGATTCGCTGCATAGCGGCAGGAATCTCGTTTTCATAATAAGGACGAATATCGTCAAAACGGTCCATAGGTTTGAGTAAAGATTATTGTATTAAGGTATTTTATAGTCAGATTCTATTCGCAAAGGTAGTCATTTCTTTTCAATTCTTATTCATCAACCTATCTTTATTTGCTTAAAAAAGGTGCAATACTCAAAAATAGGTATTTTTTTTCAGTGATAAATGCATTTTCTTTACTCAAAATTTGGTACTGATAATAAAATCATATACCTTTGCATCGCATTTTTAAGCAAAACAGATTATTAAAAACAATATTAAAGAATAAACATTTATGGCTTACGTAATTAGTGACGATTGTGTAATGTGTGGAACTTGCGCAGGTGAGTGTCCATCAGGTGCTATCGCTGAAGGTGATGGCAAGTATGTAATTGATGCAGACTCTTGTGTAGACTGTGGTACTTGTGCTGACGCTTGTCCAGCAGGTGCTATCGCTCCAGCAGAGTAATCATTTTTACACATTTCGTAAAAGAAAAGCGGCGAATCTTAATTGGTTTGTCGCTATTTTTTTGTACTTTTGCACCATAATTAAATACCTAACTATTATGATCAAGCGATTTTTCACCTTATTAATTACGTTAAGCCTCGTTCTTCTTGCTTTTGCACAGGAGAATATCAACCTTGCCGGCGACTGGCAGTTCCGTATGGACCCTAATGATGTGGGCATTACGGAGAAGTGGTTCACACAGTCGTTCGACGAGAAGATAGCCCTTCCTGCATCTATGCCTCAAGCACTCAAAGGCTACGATATCAGTACTGATACCAAGTGGATCGGTTCGCTCTACGACTCTTCCTACTTCTTCAATCCCTACATGGCTAAGTATCGCAAACCGGGAAAGGAAATGAAACTCCAGTTCTTCCTCACTCCCGACAAGCATTATGTAGGTGTTGCATGGTATAAGAAAACTATTCATATCGATGAGAATGAGACACTTCCGATGTACACCCTCTTTCTCGAGCGTCCACATATCACTACCGATGTGTGGGTGAATGGTGAGAAGGTGCAGGCTACTCAGAAGTCGCTTTCGGTTCCTCATAAGTTCTATCTTTACGGATACCTCAAACCAGGTGATAATGACATCGTTATCCGTGTGAACAACGATCCCGAAACCGTGAAGGTCGGACAAGACTCACATTCTGTAACCGACCAAACACAAGGCGACTGGAATGGTATTGTGGGTAAGATGGAACTTCGTCCATTCAACAATGTTGATTATGTCCAAGTATTTCCAGATATAGATAAGAAGACCGCACGCGTTCATCTCGAACTCCAGGGAACTTTGGAGAAGGAACGTGCAACTGTCACTCTTCGTGCAACTGCATTCAACTCAAACAAGTCGCATGTGGTGGAGTCGCATCCTGATATGGTCGCTATCTCCGATCAGGCTGCCACTCCTGTTGACATCACTCTCAATATGGGTGATGATATGCTCCTTTGGGATGAGTTCAATCCTCAACTTTACAAGCTCGAAGTGGACGTGACTACCAAGTCGATGGGCACTTGCCATACCGAGACAGTATTCGGTATGCGAAAGATTGAAATCAAGGATAAGATGTTTTATGTGAACGGTCGCGAGGTGGTGCTTCGTGGTACTGTCGAGAACTGCTGCTTCCCAAATACGGGTTATCCTCCTACTGATCTCAACACTTGGCTCAAACTTTTCAAGATTTGTAAGTCGTACGGTCTCAACCACATGCGTTTCCATTCATATTGTCCTCCTGAGGCTGCATTCCTTGCTGCCGATATGACCGGATTCTATATTCAGCCCGAAGGCCCGTCGTGGCCTAACCATGGTGTGAAGCTCGGTCGTGGCGAACCAATCGATACATATTTGATGGAAGAGGGACTTGCTATAGTCAACGAGTATGGTAACCATCCTTCGTTCACCTTCTTTGCCTTTGGTAATGAGCCTGCAGGCAACTGGGTTCCTTGGTCGACAGAGCATGTTGCACAACTCAAGGAATGGGACGACCGCCATCTCTACTGCGGATTCTCCGTAGGTGGTGGTTGGGCATGGCAACCTGGTAGCGAGTATGCTGTGAAGGCTGGTGCTCGTGGCTTGAACGAATGGACTAAGCGTGCACCGGAATCGGTGGTTAACTTCGAGAAGAATATCTCCATGTACAATGGTAAGGATATGCCAAACACTCCAATCACCATGCCTTTCGTATCTCATGAGACAGGTCAGTGGTGTGCATTCCCTAATTTCGATGAGATAGGCAAATACACAGGTGTTAACAAGGCTAAGAACTTTGAAATCTTCCGCGATCTCTTAAAAGATAACGGTATGGAGAGCATGGGTAAGAAGTTCCTTCTCGCTTCGGGAAAACTACAGGCTCTTTGCTACAAGGCTGAAATCGAACGTACTCTCCGCACTCCTAACTATGCTGGTTTCCAACTCCTTTCGCTCAACGACTACTCGGGTCAAGGTACAGCACTTGTTGGTGTGACTGATGTGTTCTTTGACGATAAGGGCTACATCGACAATGAAGAGTTCCGCGAGTTCTGCTCTCCAATTGTTCCGCTTGCTAAGATAAAGAAGTTTACATATAAGCAAGGTGAGATATTCGAAGCGGATGTGGAAGTTTCTCAATTTTCTTCTTCCGAACTCAAGAATGCTAAGCCACATTGGGTAATCTATAAGAACCCAAAGAAGAATGGCAGCACTCAACTTCTCAATATGGAGGCTCCGCTTGCATTTGGCGATCTTGAAGTGCGTGATATCCCTGTTGGTGGCAACATACAGCTCGGCAAGATTTCTGTTCCTCTCAACGATATCAATGGTCCTGCTAAATACACTCTTGCAATTACTATCCCAGGTACTGATGCAAAGAACCATTGGGACTTCTGGGTTTATCCAAGTGACAATTCAGAATTAAGAATTCAAAATTCAAAGTTGAAGGCAGGTAAGCGTCAAGGCACTTGGTTCGATGGTGATGTCTTCGTAACAGATTCCCTCGATGCCCAAGCACAGAAGATTCTCAAGAAGGGTGGCAAGGTACTTATTTGTGCTGCGGGTAAGGTGACTTATGGTAAGGAAGTGGTGCAGCAGTTCACTCCTGTCTTCTGGAACACTTCTTGGTTTAAGATGCGTCCACCTCACACCACTGGTATTTATGTTGAGAACACACACGATATCTTCGAACTCTTCCCAACTGATTACCACTCAGATATGCAATGGTGGGAACTTGTCAACCGTGCTCAGGTAATGCAGTTTACCGACTTCCCTAAGGACTTCCAACCACTCGTACAGAGTATCGACACATGGTTCGTGTCTCGTAAGATTGGTATGCTCTTCGAAGCAAATATAGGTAAGGGCAAACTCGTGATGACTACTATGGACATCAACAAAGACCTCGATACCCGTATCGTTGCCCGACAGATGAAGTCGTCTATCCTCAACTACATGCATTCCGACTCCTTCCAACCTAAATGGACTATCGAGCAAGAACGCATCTCCGACCTCTTCACCAAGGTGGCAGGCGAAGTGAATATGTTCACCAAAGACTCACCAGACGAATTAAAACCAGCACTCAATGCACCAACTAAAAAGTAATCTCCCCATGAAACGACTCCTCCTATTCCCCGTTTTTATCCTTGCATTTCTTTTGCAAGCAAACGCCCAAACCTACTCCTTCGACTCTCGTGACAAGAAAGCCATCCAAGTAAAACCTACCGATGTCTTCACCAACGAAAAGGGGTATGGCTACGACTGTCTCAATATCATTTCCGAAGCCTATAAGCAGCAGACCGAAACCTTCCGTCTCTCCGAAGGCATCTTCTACTTCTCAGTTGCTGTTCCTGACGGCAACTACAAAGTGACTGTTACTCTCGGTTCGAAGAAGAAGGCAGCCAACACAACTGTTCGTGCTGAGTCGCGTCGCCTCTATGTTCAGAATGCCATCACCAAGAAGGGCGAGTTCAAGACTTATTCATTTGTTGTAAATAAGCACAACACAACAATCAATCTTCCTGATGGAAAGACAGATATCGTCAAACTCACTCCTCGCGAAAACGGTGTTCTCCGTTGGGATGACAAACTCACAATCGAAATCAATGGTGATGCTCCAGCATGTTCTTCAATTAAGATAGAACCAATCGATGTGCCTACGATGTATCTCTGTGGCAACTCTACCGTTGTCGATCAGGATAAGGAACCTTGGGCTTCGTGGGGACAAATGTTTACTTATTGGTTTACAGATAAGGTGGCAGTTGCCAACTATGCCGCTTCAGGTCTTACATCAACTTCGTTTAATGCACAAAACCGCCTTAAAAAGATTGTGTCTCTCTTAAAGGAAGGTGATTATGTGTTTATCGAATTTGGACATAATGATGAGAAGGACAAGGCTGCGGGTTCGGGTGCATTTTACAATTATGCCCATAACCTCAAGACATACGTCGATCAGATTCGTGCAAAGAAGGCAATTCCTGTCATCTGCACACCTACCGAGCGTCGTCGCGTCGAAAAGGATGGTTCGCTCTCCCCAACTCATGGCAAATATCCTGCTGCGGCAAAGTTTGTGGCTGAAGACTTGAAGGTTGACTTCATCGACCTAACAACTATGTCTCAAACTCTTTATAAATCAATGGGTACAGAAGATAGCAAGCATCTTCTTGTGCATTATCCTGCGGGTACTTATCCGGGACAAACAACTGCTTTTGAGGATAATACACACTTCAATGCCTTTGGAGCTTACCAAATCTCACGTCTTATCGTAAGAGGAATGAAGGCGCTCAATCTTCCGATTCTTCAGTATCTCAAGTCTGACTATAAAGACCTTGATCCTTCACAGCCCGACGACTGGAAGAGTTTCCATTGGAACGACTCCCCAATCATCGACATCGTGAAACCTGATGGCAATTAATCCAATACAAATAAATATATTTCGTTATGAAAATTTGTCCTAAGTGCAATTCGCAACTCGCCGACGAAGCACGTTTTTGCGAGAATTGTGGCACAAAGCTTGATGCTGTTACTACTTGCCCTGCTTGTGGCAAACCAATCGCTTCGGGTGCTAATTTCTGCATGTATTGCGGCAAAAGCATCTCGGGCAATACACCTGCACCTTCGCCTGCTCCCCAACCAGAGAAGAAGAGCAGTCATACTGGTTTGAAGATTCTTGCCTTCTTGTTCTTTATCGTTCTTGCTGCTGCAGCATACGGAGGCTACCGTTTCTATTCGCAGCGACAGGAGAAGATTCGACTCGAAGAACAAAAGGCTCGAGAACTCGAAATTGCAGATTCATTGGCTGAGGTTCAGTATGAGGAGCAACTCCGACTCGAAGAACTCAAGAAGGAAGAAGAGCATCGCATCGAGGACCTTAAGGTGTTTATTGCCAGCCTTTACAGTTATCGTGGCGAGTATCGCGACAAGATTCTGAAGTATTACTCTTCCGACCTTCGCAAGGCTTATAAGAGTTGGGACCGCGAAGACCTGCTTGGACCTCAGGCTCTCCTCTACGAGAAGAAGTGGGATGAGGGTTGTGGCACGTGGGTCAACGTACGCAACTATAAGAAAGAGATTGTGGAGGCTGAGTCGCCAACTGATAGTGTTGCAACCATTCAGGTCAAGGTCACTTTCGCTCTTTATAGTGCTTATGAGGATGAGGACTTTATGGAAGATGACTCCCACAACGATGTGTTCCATCTCATCTACGAAGGTGGCGAATGGAAGATTGACGACCTTGTTCGTGATGGCAAGTCGTCGAAGGAGAAATACAAAAACAATAGTTCTGACTTTGGTAAGGAGGTTTGTTAGTCAAGCCTCCTTTTTGTTTCCATCAACATTCTACCTACTCGCTTTTCCTTTTTGCGATCGAATAGGCATACCCTTTGTCTT
>DCIW01000094.1 GCA_002317225.1 Prevotellaceae bacterium UBA1716
AAGGGAGGTGCTTATGTTGGTACTGCTACCGATGCAAATGGTAACTTCTCACTCGGACTCGGCAAAGGTCAGGCTTACACCCTTATCGTAACATTCTTGGGTTATAAGGAACAGATAGTCAATGTATCTGCTACCAACCGCGATGTCGTTAACCTCAAAACGATTAAGCTTGTTTCGGATGACAATAACCTTTCGGATGTAGTCGTAAATGGTGTGTTCACTCGTAATGCAAACACCTTTACTGGTGCAGTAAGCACAATCTCAGCCGACCAGTTGAAGACAATCGGTAATCAGAATATCCTTCAGAGTTTGAAGAACCTCGACCCTTCGATGATTCAGGTGGAAAACCTCAGCGCAGGTAGCGACCCTAACGCATTGCCAGACTTCCAGATGCGTGGTAGTTCTACTATCTCAAGCGTTCAGGGCGAATATGCTTCAAGTGCCAACCAGCCACTCTTCATCCTCGATGGTTTTGAGACTGCACTCACAAAGATTATGGACCTCGATATGAACCAGGTGAAGAGTGTCACACTCCTCAAGGATGCTACTGCAAAAGCCATCTACGGTTCGAAGGCTGCAAACGGTGTAATCGTTGTTGAGACCATCCGTCCAGAGAGCGGTAAGATTCGTGTCACATACAATGGTAGCATGAGCGTTGAGGCTCCAGACCTCAGTTCGTACGACCTCTGTAACGCAACTGAAAAGCTCGAAGTGGAGAAGTTGGCAGGTCTTTTCACAGATAAGAACAACAACTACGTTAACCAGATTGCACTCAATAACGCCTACTCTTCAAAACTTGCTGAAATCATAGCAGGTTCATACACAGACTGGAAGGCTCAGCCTACACGTGTAGGTGTGGGTCAGAAGCACTCAGTATATGTGGAAGGTGGCGATCAGGCTATGCAGTATGGTGTCAACCTTATGTATAACAAGATTGCTGGTGTAATGAAGGGTTCAGACCGAAACACCTTCAGCGGTGGTGTTCAGCTCAGTTACCGTTGGAAGTCACTTCAGTTCCGCAATAAGTTGACAATCGACTACAACAACAGCGACAACTCTCCTTATGGCACATTCAACCAGTACACTCTCATGAACCCATACAGCCGCTTGTACGATGATAATGGTGACCTCATCAAGAGTTATAATTATTCAGGTACTACGGGTTCGATTACATCTTACAACCCACTCTACAATACTACTCTCAACACTGTAGACAATTCAACATATACCAATATCACAAACAACTTCTATGCTGAATGGCAAGCACTTGAGAATGTAAAGGTGACAGCACGTTTCGGATTCGTTCATCAGACATCTACATCCGACTTGTTCAAGCCTGCTAACCATACTGACTTCATCACAACATCTGATGTGTTCAGTAAGGGTTCGTATAATCAGGTACATGGAGCAAACACTGATATCAGTGCAGACCTCGGTGTCAACTGGTCAAAGGAGTTTGGTAAGCATCTCATCTTCCTCAATGGACAGTTGAGTATGACAAACAATACATATAATACTGTAGGAGTAGAAGCAGTAGGTTTCCCTAACGACTTCATGGACGATATCTCTTACGCAGTTCAGTATGCTAAGAACAGCAAACCTACAGGTACAGAAGGCATCAGTCGTACAGCAGGTGGACTTGCATCACTCAACTACTCATACGATGAGCGTTACCTCTTCGATGCAAACTACCGTCTTACAGGAAGTTCGGAGACAAGTGATGATCACCGTTGGGGTTCATTCTGGTCTGTTGGTGCTGGTTGGAATGTTCATAACGAAGCATTCCTCAAGGATGCATATTGGTTGAACCGCTTCAAGATTCGTGGTTCGTTCGGTTACACAGGTAGTCAGGGCTTCAACTCATACGATGCACTTGCTACATTCACATACTACTCACAGCAGTCATACAACGGCAGCATCGGTTCGTATGTCAAGCGACTTGCCAACAACAACCTCCATTGGCAGGAGAAGTTTGATACTAACCTCGGTTTCGACTTCGGTCTCTTCAACAACCGCTTGACTGGTCGTTTCGATTACTATATCTCTACAACTGATGGTATGATTACCAACGTTACAGTTCCTTACACAACTGGTTTCTCTACATACGTGGCAAACCTCGGTAAGGTGGAGAATAAGGGTTATGAAATCTATCTCAACTGGCGTGCCATCTCTCGTGCTCGCGACTACATGAATGTATTTGCAAGTCTTGCAAGCAACAAGAACACACTCAAGGAGATTTCGAACTCACTCCGTGCTTGGAACTCAGCGCAGGATGCTGCTATGCTCGAGAACAAGACTACCACTCCTTCTGTCAAGTACTACGAAGGTTGTTCGATGAATGCTATCTGGGCAGTTCCTTCTCTCGGTATCGATCCACAGAACGGTAAGGAAATATTCGTGAAGAAGGACGGCACAACTACTTACGATTATGATATCGCAGACCAGGTGGTATGTGGTGATGCAATGCCTAAGTTCAACGGAACTATCGGACTTAACGGTGAATACAAGTGCTTCGGTTTCTCTGTAACTGGTAGCTACCGTTGGGGTGGTCAGATGTATAACACAACACTCGTTGATAAGGTGGAGAACTGTAATGTGGCTTACAACGTGGATCGCCGAGTTCTTACTGATCGTTGGAATGCTGCAGGCGATATCGCTCGCTTCAAGTCAATTGGCGATCGTAGCACAACTTATCCAACAAGCCGATTCATTGAGGATTACAACCTCTTCACACTCTCTTCATTGAGTCTCTACTACGACTTCCGCGATTGCAATTTCGTGAAGAACTCATTCCTTGAGCGTTTGAGAGTGACAGCTTACACTAACGACCTCTTCAATATCTCAAGTGTGAAGATTGAGCGTGGTACAAGCTATCCATTTGCTCGTACATTCTCATTGTCAGTTCAAGCTACTTTCTAATTAAGAATTAAGAGTTAAGAATTAAGATTTTGAAATTGAAATTCTGAGAATAAAGATTATGAACAAAATATTCAAAACAATAATATATACTGCTACTCTGGCACTTGGACTTACATCTTGCAATGATTGGCTTGATGTTGCTCCTAAGTCGCAGCTCGAAGAGAAAGACCTTTTCAGTCGTGAGAGTGGCTATGACGACCAACTCATCGGTGTCTACACTCAGATGTGTGACCAAAGCATGTATGGTCTTCAGCAGACAGTAGGTTTTGCAGAGGTGCTCTCTCAAAACTATAATATCAATTCGAACAGCACAACTTGGCGTTATGTTCGTGACTACGATTACACAAATAAAAACGTAGAGAATGTACTCGAAGGCATCTGGAAGAGCAACTACAGTTGTATTGCCAACCTTAACATCCTTATCGAAAACATAGAGAAGCGGGATGTGCTCACTGTCGAACTCGGCTCTCTCTATAAGGGTGAGGCACTCGGACTTCGTGCTTTCCTCCACTTGGAACTCATGCGTTACTTTGCTGCTGCTCCAGCAATGGATAAGAATGCCAATGGTGTGCCTTATGTAACTAAGTACGGTACTGAAGTGGTTGGACAGAAGTCTGTTGCTGAAACTATGCAACTCATCATCAACGACCTCGAGGCTGCTTACAAGCTTCTCAAGGCTGACCCACTTTGCGAAGGAAATGCATACTATTCTTCACCACGTATGTTCCGTTTCAA
>DCIW01000197.1:0-3579 GCA_002317225.1 Prevotellaceae bacterium UBA1716
AAGAATTCGTATATGCATCGAAAGGTTATATGCCCGAATGCGAAGGTGTGGATCCTATATATAAGGTATATGCGCACATAGCGGGTATTGACCTTGTTCAGGCAAAGGATGGTCGTTGGTTTGTACTCGAAGACAATCTCCGCATTCCTTCGGGAGCAAGTTATCCGATGATTGCACGATTCGTCACTCGAAAGGTGTGCCCGGAAGTGTATCAGGACAATTCTGTAGCAGAAAACCGCGACTATGCCGACATCCTCCGCGACATGATGGATGATATGAATGCAGACCGCGGTATTGGAGTTATCCTCACACCTGGTAGATTCAATTCTGCCTTTTTCGAGCATTCTTACCTTGCCGAAAAGACTGGTGCAACACTTGCATATCCTGGCGACCTCGTAGTAGAGGATAATACCGTCTATTATGTTGGTTTGTACAAAGAAAAGCAGCGTGTGGGATGCATCTACCGTCGTGTGAGCGACGAATATATGGATCCGCTTACATTTGAGGCATCAAGTCTTTTAGGTGTTCCGGGAGTAATGGAAGCATATAAGGCGGGAAATGTAGCACTTATCAACAGCATTGGTAATGGTGTGGCCGACGACAAGGGAATCTACTACTTTGTTCCAAAGATGGTGAAGTACTATCTTGGTGAAGAGCCGATCTTGCAGAACGCTCCTACTTATCTGCCTTACTACAAGGAAGACTATGATTATATCCTTGCCAACATCAAAAAACTCGTGATTAAGGACGTTGCCGAAGCTGGTGGCTACGGTGTGGTATTCGGTCGTGACCTCACACCTGAGAAGTTGGAAGAACTCAAACAACTCATCATCGACGAACCTCGTCGTTGGATTGCTCAGGAAGTGATTGACTTCAAGGATCTCGAAGTGCTTACATCAGATGGCGACTTCTCGCCTCGTAAGGCCGACCTCCGTGCATTTGTCATATCGGGCAAGGATGGAGTGAAGGTATGGCGAAGCGGCCTCACAAGGTATGCTTCCGACCCAAATAGTTTTGTGGTCAACAGTTCGCAAGGTGGTGGTTTCAAAGACACTTGGGTAATGGTATAGGACGAAAATATTACTGAATGCGATAATATAAAACCCCTTTCAATTCTTAACAAAATAAGCAACTCAAACACAAATCATGACTAAAAACTTGACTATTTCTGCCATGAAGGCAAACAGGCTCTTTTGGCTTGGTAGGTACGAAGAACGTGTATACATGACTCTCCACCTCTTGCGCCAGTGCTACGACAAAATGATCGATGGCGATGCAAAAGACTATGAAGAGTTTTGGCAGAAGCTTGATTCAACCAGCAGTTATGCCACTCCCGAAGACTTCCGTCTCGGAATGATGTATGATGAGAAGAATCCATGCAGTATCATTTCCGAACTGAATTATGCCAAAGATAATGCAATTCTCCTTCGTGAGGACATCATGAGCGAAACACTTTCCTACATCGAGATGAGCATCGCCCACATGAACAAGTGCAAGGTGTCTGGCGAGAGCAATATCACTATGCTCCAACCAATTACCGACTGGACACTCTCATTTTGGGGAAGCACGTTTCAACGCATTAACAACTTCAAGATTATTTCGCTCATCGTCATCGGTCGCAATGTCGAACTCATTGATATGCTCATTCGTTTCGGTTATCCGTTCGACCGCATACAGTTGGCTTACGATGAAATCAAGAGATATGGTTCGCATGTGCCACGCACTCTCGACAGCATCATACAGAAGCAACTCGACAATCTCTTGACTGCATATCAGTATGAACATCAAGATGCTGACTACAAGAATAAGATTCTGAAATACATCAATCATCTCGTACTTGTGTAAATTTTAAAAACTTGCATTTGAATAAATAAAAAGGTATAAATACCCAACCTTCCAAAGAAGATATTGTTTTTTAGGAAATGCTTTATCTTTACAATTATCAAACAATCGTCAGGTTCACGCAAGAGGTAAACACCCACTTCATCAAGTTGAGGTGTTTGCCATGCGAGAATCATTGCCAGCACCTCGTTCAGGAAGACTTCATTCTCCATCCGGACATGAAACTGATTGAGGGGCTTGACACGTTCAACAACCGAATAATTACGGGGAGTTCGCTCGATCCTCACGACTCGCTCGCCTATATCAGTTCGGGAATTGTTGACCTCGACGAATACCGCATTCCTGCCGAAAGTGCCGAACCATATTACTCGGTCGAAACAACCAAAACTACATATTGCAAAGAGATGGATGCGGTACGCGTTGATAATTATGACGACAAATGGCTCACGGCATGGACCCTTTGTACGGAACTTAATAAACAGATGACCTATGAACCGAACACAACCAACATGAACACATCGGCTGCCGAAGCATTCCGAAGTCGTAGGGGAGTGTGCCAAGACTATGCCCACATCCTCATCGCCCTGTGCCGACACAATGGAATACCTGCGAGATATGTCAACGGTTTCATTGCGGGTGAAGGCGAAACGCATGCTTGGGTGGAAGTGTTCGTTGAGAATGCAGAAAACGGAAATGAGTGGCGTGCACTCGATCCAACTCACGGCAATTATGTCGACTACGGGTATATCAAACTTGCCCACGGCCGTGATGCGGACGACTGTACAGTGTCTCGAGGCATATACACCGGGATGGCGCTTCAGCAGACAGAAATCAGAGTTATCGTAAACAAGATTTAATTTGGGTAAGTGTTCATTTCGCGATTACTTGCCAAACCAAAACAAAATAACAACCAATGATAAAGACAATAGTTTCTACGGCTTTGCCAATCGATGAGCGATTGCTGATTAGAAAGAATGTGCTCAAGAACGGCAAAGGAAAAGGCCGCCTGTGTGTGGTCACGGGTACTCATGGCGACGAACTCGAAGGGCAGCTCTGTTGCTATGAAGTGGCACGTATCATCAACGAGAACATGGACAAACTCAATGGTACGGTTGAAATCTATCCAGCACTCAATCCTCTCGGCATCGACACCCTCCAACGAGGCATACCAAACTTCGACCTCGATATGAACCGCATCTTCCCTGGTTCGATGGACGGTTCGATGACAGAACAGGCTGCATACAAGATAGTTGAGGATCTCAAAGGTGCAGACCTCGTGATTGATATCCATTCGAGCAACCTCTACCTCCGCGAAACCCCTCAGGTGCGTATCAACGTGAACGACCGCGAACGCCTCGTTCCGCTTGCTGAGAAACTCAATGTCGATTTCATCTGGGTACATGATGCAGCAACGGTTCTTGAAGCCACACTTGCCCATTCGCTCAATTCCACCGGCACACCTTGTCTTGTGGAGGAGATGGGAGTCGGCATGCGTATCAACCGCGGCATGTGCGACCAACTCGTGAAGGGTATCTTCAATCTCATGTGCGAACTCGGCATTTGGACCGAACCCGTTGACAAGACTGATTTTCACAAGGCTATCGTCTGCGAAGGCGACACCGTTTGCTTCCTCAATGCAGAGGCATCGGGCGTGTTCCTTACCGATGAGCACACAGGCATCATCGTTGAGGAAGGTCAGGAGATTGGTCAGATAGTCAATCCGCTGACAGGCGAAAT
>DCIW01000197.1:3639-5299 GCA_002317225.1 Prevotellaceae bacterium UBA1716
GTAGGTAGTTTAATGGCAAGAATTTATACAGGAATATGATACGCGAGATACTATATAAGATACCTTCCGCCTATCGTGACGAGTTCCGCATCCATGGATTCCATTTTGGTGACGAATCGGGCGAGAAGAGCATAGCGATAGTAGGTGCTATGCGAGGTGACGAAATACAGCAGCAATGCATCTGTGCACGACTTGTGAACGTGCTTGAGCGCATTGAACGCAAGGGGCAGATCACTCCTGGATGCAGGATAACCGTTATACCTTCGTGCAACCCATTCTCCATGAATGTGAAACGCCGTTTTTGGCCTATGGACAATACCGACATCAACCGTATGTTCCCGGGCTACGACAAGGGTGAGACCACTCAGCAGATTGCGGGAGCCATATTCAAGCAACTCGAAGGTTACAAGTATGGAATACAGATGGCGTCCTTCTATATTCCTGGCGAATTCGTTCCGCATATCCGTATGTTACAGACTGGCTATGAAGATGTTGAGGGTGCAAAACTTTTTGGCTTCCCTTACGTTTCTGTGCGTAAACCATTGCCGTTCGACACCACATTGCTCAACTACAATTGGCAACTCTGGAACACGAAAGCTTATTCCATCTACGCAGGTCTTACCGATGTGCTCGATGTGCCGGGAGCGGCCGTAGTGGTGGAGAATATCCTTCGCTTCATGTACCGCACGGGCATCATCACTCTCGAACCACTCAAGGATGGATTCTCCTCCACATTCATCGACGAGAAGAATTTGATAAATATTAAGAGCCAGGTTGCGGGAATCTACGAGAAGATAAGGGGCGCAGGCGAAGTGGTCAGCCAAGGCGACATTATTGCATGCATCATCGACCCTCTCCGCGGCGATATCATCGAGGAAGTCAAATCGCCTGTCTACGGTGAGATATTCTTTGCCCACAACCAGCCACTCGTGCTACAGTCTGCCACTATCTTCCGAATACACTCTCGCGGGTAGATAGAGAATGTAGACAGCCCGGAGCATCAAAGGGGTGTAAGAAAAAAACTTATTTTTAAATTTTATCCTACACTTCCTACACCTTTTATGTTTCTTGATGTACTTTTGGCAAAACAAGGTCAAACGCATTGATACATAAGGTACTTACATATCTTGCCGCACTTTGGCAAAGCTTTGCCACCATTATGGCAAACGTTTGCCACAGTGTGGCAAAACTATATCTGCCCTTATCTTTCATGCCTTTCATTATGAAAGAAGTGTATGTTTGAAACGTTATTCTACACTATTTCCACCCAATTAGTGTAGGAAGTGTAGGATAAAAACAATAAAAAAACTTTTTTTTGTTAGAATAGCTATATGCCTCTGAATTGATTTTCCCCATTTTATTCAAAATATATGTATGCTGCATTCGATTTGATATAATAAAATGCGAAATAATAAATTATTTTTGTTCGCTAAAATAATGACAAAGTCATTAGCGAAAATGGTTCAATACCAAAAATAAAAATAGGTAAAATGTGCTATTAGTTATGCTGTTGGTTCTTGATGGAAAAGATTTTGTGTCATTTGTGATATTTTTTCTATTTTATCATTTTTGGTATTGAACCATTTTCCGAACACCTTGGTGTTCGATTTTCAGCAACAATAAAATATGTAATATTTGTTGCATTTTATTCAAAATATAG
>DCIW01000233.1 GCA_002317225.1 Prevotellaceae bacterium UBA1716
TTCACTGCACAATGGCGAGTGGTGCGTTGGCTTTCGTGGAACGGAAAACTCTCGTATGCAATTGGTAAAGATAATGAGAACGACAATCTCCCGCTCATCTCTCCATTCGCCTACAACACCAGTCTTGATTTCCATTTCAATCGCTTCTCTGCCCAGGCAAGTCTTCAGGGCAATGCTCTCCAAAAGAATTATGGTGCTAAATATGGTGAGACATCCACTCCTGCATACGCCATCATAAATCTCAATGCACAGTATAATATCTCGCTCTCAAATACGTTATTAACAATAAGGGCAGGTGTCGAAAACCTTCTCGATAAAGCATACGCAACCTATTCTGACTGGAACAAGATTCCACAGAAAGGTCGCAACATCTACATCAACCTCAACTTCACGCTCTAACAAATATGAAACAAGCATCATCTCTTTCCAAACTCCCCCTTCGGGGGTCGGGGTGCTTCCTCTGGCTCTCTGCCCTCATCCTTGGAGCAATACTCGGTACGTTTGGAATTACATGGCTCAACAGCCTCTTCGACTTCATTGCAAGCGTATATACACGCCTCTTCCAATTCGTTGCAGTGCCAACCATTGCTCTTGCTGTCATTACCACACTTGCATCATTAGGTGGAGAGAAGAACACAGGCAAGATATTTCTTCGCACCATAACATTCACCCTTCTTACCACCTTTGCTGCAGCACTCGTAGGATTGGTGCTCTATCTCATCATTGCTCCCGAAAACCTCCCTTCCGACAGCATTGCCGCTGCCAACAGTCTCTCCCCCTCGGGGGATGGGGGGCTCACCTTCTACGACCATATCCTTAGTGTCATACCAAACAATATCATCACTCCTTTTGCATCAGGCAATGTACTCTCCATCTTGATTGTTTCTGCAGCCATCGGACTTGCTATCGCCAATCTCAAGAAGAAAGAAAATAAAAATGTTGAGAGTGTATATCGTGGTATTCTCGCACTTCAGGACATCCTCTACACACTTATCCATGCTCTCATTTGGGCACTTCCACTTGGCATCGTTGCCTTTGCAGCCCAACTCTCAGCACAAGTGTCTGCAGGTATTATTGTCGGTTCACTCGGTAAGTATGTAGCAGTTATTCTTGGTGGCAACTGCATCCAGTTCTTCATCATTCTTCCTCTCTTCCTGCTCAGTCGAGGTCTCAATCCTATCAAGGTACTCAAGGCAATGTCACCAGCAGTATTGATGGCCTTATTCACAAAATCTTCGGCTGCCACACTACCTGTAACAATGCGATCAGCCGAAGAAAATCTTAAAGTGCGTCCTGAAGTGGCACGTTTCGTGTTGCCAATCTGTACCACAATCAACATGAATGGTTGTGCAGCCTTCATCCTTGTCACCTCCCTCTTCGTCATGCAGAACGGAGGACTCATCGACCTCCCGCTCCTCACTTCTAATTCCTCATTCCTAATTCCTAATTCCTCATTAATAACCACCCTCATCCTCTGGCTTTTCATTGCTGTCATTTCAGCCGTAGGAAATGCGGGAGTTCCAATGGGTTGCTATTTTCTCACCCTCTCCCTCATGTCTGGTATAGGTGCACCTATCAGCATTATGGGCATTATCCTCCCAATCTTCACCATCATCGACATGATCGAGACTGCCGAAAACGTATGGAGCGACTCCTGCGTATGTGCCATAGTTAACAAGGGTGAAGAAAAACAAATGTTTTTAGGAAATTGAGAGTATGAAATAAAAAAAATCCGTATCTTTGCAATGGTTAAATAAAAAAGTGATTCAGAAAAAAGTAAATCATAAGTATGGAAGTACTGACTATAATGTGCATTGTCACGGTGGTATTGAATATCGCCATTTATCCATTGTGCAAGGTAAACTATCGCGAAGAGGATTTAGCACGAGTTGCTGAAGGCAAACTGAGAATAAAATGTGAAAACAAATATCTTCCTCATGTTTGCTGGGCAATTTCTGCCATTCTACTTATTGTTGCTATATGTCTCCGCAAGGATGTTGGTGCAGTCACTACAATGATTGGATTCGACTGCTTGGTGGCATTTATCTTCTGCTTGGTTGCAGCCTTAAAACGTGACAGATATTATGCGATTGATGAAAACAGTCTTTCGTATGTGAAGCATGGCGAACTCGAATGGAGTCATACATGGGATGAGATTGATCATGCTCGCAAGCGTGTGGTGAGTACTGGCAAGTCCTTCATCATTTTATACGACATCGTGACAAAAGACGGTGTGAAACATCGTTCATTACCATCCAATTTGGGTCGTGACTTGAAAGAGCATGTGAAGATAGACAAGAGTCTCAAACCTTGGCAGTTGTGGATAATCTTTGCCATTCTCATCGTATTCGTCATTCTCTTTGTATTGGGTCTCTCGACCGCAAAGTGATTAAAAAAACTTAGTTTTAATTTTTATCCTACACTTCCTACACCTTTTATGTCTCTTGATGTCCTTTTGGCAAAATAGGGTCAAACGCATTGATAAATAAGGAAGTTACGGGTCTTGCCACACTTTGGCAAAGTTTTGCCACTATGATGGCAAACGTTTGCCACAGTGTGGCAAAACTGTTTATTTACTTATGCGAAAGCCTTTACGTTAGGTCAAGGGTGTAGGTAGAAAGGTAATGCAACCCGTTTTCCCCTCAAAAGGTGTAGGAAGTGTAGGATAAAAACAAAAACTAAGTTGTTTTTTTTGAAAAGCAAATAGGTTTTAGGATTGAGTAAATTGATAGCTTTCAGATGCAATTTTTCATTTTTTGACTAAAACATTATTAATTATTATGTGATTTTGTGGGCGGTCTCATCTATTTATCGTAAATTTGCAAAATATGAAAATAGATACAACCATACCTGCACATCCTTCGTGGCTTGAAGATGATGAAACGCTACGTTGCCTTACTCCTTGTGACAGAGCAAGGCATAAGGCAATGAGCGATATCATCTATAATGCTCTGCCTGACAATGAAATGCTTATTCCTATGACAGAGGATGAGTACGACGATACTTATACCGATGAAAATCAAGATGTAGTATATGGAGTGTTCAAGGGGGACACACTTATTGCAACATCAAGTTTGTTGCACGATGTACGTGCATATTCTGTCAATAGCGAACTGAATGAAGTACTTACTTTTCCATGCGTTGAGATAGGCGAAAGTATGGTACTTCCTGAATATCGAGGCAGAAATCTTATGCTACATTTGAACGAACTAATCAAGGCGGAGGCAATACGGCAAGGTTGCAGATTTATGCTTGCAACTGCCCATCCCGACAACAAGGCAAGTAATGCTTCGCTCTGCAAACTGGGTTATAAAATCCTGAAGGAATTCACAAGAGCTGGCAAACGCAGAAATCTCCTTCTGCTCAAGTTAGTTGAAAGTCAAAAAGTTGAAAGTTTATAGCAGTTTTTATGTAAAAAGAATATGGAAGATCAATTTGTATTTCGCAGAATATCAATAGATGAGCCTATGGCAGCAACCTTGCACAGGGCAGCCATAGAGAAACTGCAGACGCTATATCCGCTCAAGCATATCAACACATACGATATGCAAACTATTGGCATTGAGACAGATTCGCTCTATTCGGAGACAGGAATAGACACCTACGAACTTGGTTTTGTGGATGAAGATATTCCTGCAATCAGGAATACGAGATCAGAAGAAGTAATCACATTCAGAATATAATCCTCATGAAACCAACTATCAACCTAATTACATACGCTTCAGTGCTTGCAAAACAGGAATCTAACGCAATCATCGATACACATCGTGAACTTTTCGATGCCCTGAACGAATGTTTTGATGTCAATGTGATATTGCACCAAGACATGAAGAATGGTTTGCCTCATGGCACCAACCTCGTATTTATTGCTACTGGTGGCACGGAAGGTATGGTGGTGAACGAATATGATGCACTCCCCCATCCTATCACACTCCTTACTGATGGCAAGGCAAACTCACTTGCTGCATCACTGGAACTGAGTAACTGGGTGAGAAACCAAGGTGATGAATGCAGTATCATTCATGGTTCGATGAGCTCTATCGTTGACTGTGTGAAGAATCTGGTTGATGGCAAACTCCTTTCAGGCAAAAGGATTGGTGTCATCGGATCACCTTCCAACTGGCTTGTTGCGAGTGGTGTTGATTATGCTCAGGCAGAAGAACGATGGGGAGTGGAATATGTTGACATTCCTTTGTCGATGGTTGATGATTATTATGCACAGACAAATGATGAGGATGCAAAAGGAATTGCCGAATCGTTTGTCAATAAAGCAGCAGGATGCATCGAACCAGACAATGCAGAAATCATTAAGGCTGTGAGATTGTATCTTGCAATAAAGAGAGTGGCAAAGGAATATAAGCTTGATGCTTTGACCATTCAATGTTTCAGTCTTATTCCAACTACTTGCACCACTGGTTGTCTTGCACTCGCTTTGCTCAATGATGAAGGCATCGTTGCAGGTTGTGAAGGTGATTTGCAGAGCATATTCACCATGCTGTTTGTGAAGACAATAACTGGGAAAGATTCGTTTATGGCTAATCCTGCATTTATTGATACCGAGAAGAATGAAATCATCTTAGCACATTGCACCATCGGACTCTGTCAGACTCGCGAGTACATTATCCGCAGTCATTTCGAGAGTCAGAGCGGTGTGGCTATTCAAGGACTATTGCCTGAAGGCGATGTGACTATCGTAAAGATTGGTGGCAAGAATCTTGACCTTTGTGCCATTCTCGAAGGCAAAATCATTGAGAATCAGAATGACGAACGGAAATGTCGCACTCAGATTCGCATTGCTCTCGATCCAAAGACAAGCAATGTTAGCTACTTCTTGAACGAAAGCATTGGCAATCATCATATTGTGGTTCAAGGAAAGCATGCTGATAAGCTTAGAAAACAATTCACTTACTAAGATAAAAAAGAATATAACCTAACTAAAAATTTTAACATGAGAAAACTACTCTTCTATTTACTTTTTGCTATAGTTTCGGCAAATGCTTCGGCACAGATTATCTACATTGATGATGCTGGAAGTCTGCAGAACACAAACACACATTTCACTCCTACAAATAATAAGGTGGAGTATGCCTTGAAACGTGTACCGCTCAATAAGATTACTCTGACAAAGAGTCTCTTTACCGAACGTTATGCTCTCAATCTGGGTTATATGCTCAGACTCGAACCTAAGAAGGTGCTTCAAAATTTCTATTACGAAGCAGGACTAACAAAGCGTGCCGACTGCATTCTCGTAGGCAAGGAAGAACAAGGATTTGATGCATGCTATTGGGGATGGGAATCGCCTATGTGTGAACTTCGCGGTCATTTCCTTGGTCATTACCTCAGTGCTTGTGCTTACATTTATGCAGCAACTCATAACGAAGCAATGAGGCAAAGGGCTGAATTCATCGTATCAGAATTGGCTGTATGTCAGAAGGCTAATGGTGGCGAATGGGCTGGTTCTATTCCTGAGAAATTCCTTACGCAGAATCTTGAAAACGGGACGGAGATTTGGTCTCCTCAATATACTCTGCACAAGACACTCATGGGCTTGACCGATGTATATCGCCTCATGGGCAATAAGCAGGCTCTTGAAATTGCAGACCACTTTGGCGATTGGTTTGTGAAATGGACCGACCGACTTACAAAAGAAGGTAAGGCTCATGTGGCTTACTCCGGTGAGACTGCTGGTATGCTTGAGATTTGGGCTTCGCTTTATGAAATGACCAACAAAAAGAAATACCTCACATTAATGGAACGATATGGCAATCCTGGCATTTTCCAGACTTTGAGCAAGGGCGAAGATGCACTCTCTTGCGAACATGCCAACGCTTCGATTCCATGGAGTCATGGTGCAGCACGTTGTTATGAAGTGACAGGCGATAATTATTGGAAAGACATCACTCAGCGATTCTGGCAATGTGCTGTTGACCAACGAGAATCGTATGCAACAGGAGGTCAAGGTGCTGGTGAACATTGGATTCCGAAAGGCAAATTGGCTGAGTTTGCAGGCGAGAACAATCAAGAGCATTGTGCCGTTTACAACATGATGCGTACTGCCGACTATCTGTACCGATGGACTGGTGATGCGAAATATGCAGATTACTATGAACGCAATCTCTACAACGGCATCCTGGCCCAACAGAATCCTAAGGATGGAATGATAGCATATTTCCTGCCTATGGGTGCGGGATATAAGAAAGGTGGAGAGAAAGGTTGGGGTTCGGAAACCCTCGACTTCTTCTGCTGCCATGGTTCGTTGGTTCAGGCACAAGCAAGATACCTTGAGGATATATATTTTGAAAACAAAGAAGGACTTGTGGTAAGCCAATATATTCCATCTACGTTGCAATGGGAATGGAATGGGAAGGCGATTGCATTCTCGCAGGAATTCACAGCAAACCAATGGAATAAGGAGTATGATGCAAGTCGTTTCAAGATGGAGATGCATGTGCGTGCTGCTGAGCCTATGGAATTCAGTCTTCAGGTACGTTTGCCTTGGTGGCTTGCTGAGAAAGCAGTTGTCAGTGTGAATGGAGAACAGCAGAAAGTCAGCATGTTGCACGGAATGTATTCAATTCGCCGCACTTGGGGAGCAGACGATAAGATAATGGTCGAACTGCCTCAGCGCCTTTATACCGAACCTTTACCTGGAACCAATCAGGTGGCTTTCATGGAAGGTCCTATCGTGTTGGCTGGAATATGTGATCAGGAGACAACTCTCAATGGCAATCGAAACGATGCAGGCAGTATTCTCACTCCCGAATACAACCAGAAGTATGTAGGCACTCGTTGGACTCAGAGCCATTACCGTACTCAGAACCAGCAACAAAACATCCGTTTCGTTCCTTTGTTTGAAATAACAGATGAGCCTTACGAGATTTATTTTC
The DNA here is from genome assembly GCA_002317225.1 of Prevotellaceae bacterium UBA1716. Classification (GTDB taxonomy): domain Bacteria; phylum Bacteroidota; class Bacteroidia; order Bacteroidales; family Bacteroidaceae; genus Minthosoma. The sequence continues at coordinate 6,888 of DCIW01000233.1, forward strand.
CAATGAAAAAATAATTGATATCCAATAGAAAAAAATATAGTTTACAGTACCCCCTTCAACCACTTCCTTACTGGTTCATCATACAGTTTCATTGCTGCATAGGCAAGAAGGATGGCAAGCAATACAACTGAAACGGATACGAATGCAAGTACAGGAACTGGTGCATCATGATGAGTGTCTATCCATGCGAAGAACAGATATACAAGTGGGTAATGGACAAGGTACAAAGGATAAGATATCTTTCCGAGGAAAAGGCATATCGCACTTGATTTCCTGCCTTGCAGTTTGCTGCCAGCACCAATAGCTACAGTCAGAGGGAAGAGAATCAAAGTACATGCAAGATTGAATATTCCATCCCATAAAGGATGCTCGTAACCACCTACATTCTCAACGCAAACCACTGCGATAATAATAAGAGAACAAAGCCAGAATGCGTGTTTCACATCAATAACCTTACCTATGCGGAACATAAGCAAACCCGCAAAGAATGAGAATCCAACTCTTGCAATTCCTATATATAATTGCTCTGGATCCAAACTCCAACCTGCATTCAGCGAACATGGATAATCATGTGGAAGTAGAGTGGAAAACAGATTGAGTGTCAAGGCACTATCAACAAGCATTAGAGTAAAGATTGAAACAAGTAGGATGAGCGATTTCTTCCCCATCTTATACACAAAGAGCCCGTAAAGCAGATTAGCAAAGTACTCGAACAAGAGTGACCATTGTGGGATGTTGAGCGAATAGAGTTCATCATTTCCACGGATGTTGTACGCAGGAGTTTTGGGAATCATCAAAAACTCAAGAAGGACATAAAGCAAGAGAGTCCACACGCTTGTTTCTGCAATCTTATAGTAGTACGCACTATCCTGAAAATAGAACAGCATTGCTCCAAGAAGTACACCGAAAAGAACCATAGGCTGAAGCCTTATCAGTCGGCTCTTGAAGAAGTCCCACCTTGTCATTGTTCCATCCTTCATTCGTTTATCGTAAGCATAACCGATTACGAATCCCGAAAGGACAAAGAAGAAGTCAACACACAGATATCCGTGGTTCAGATGTTTATACACGGGATCGTAAGAGAAAGCCTCGCTCAAGTGGAATATTACCACCATAAGTGCTGCTACTCCTCTCAATCCATCAAGAATCTCGTAACGAGGTTGGATGTTCAGTTCGCCTTTGGTCATACTCATCATTAGAATAGGTAAGTGTTCATAATTAGTGTTTACTGAATAATTT
>DCIW01000251.1 GCA_002317225.1 Prevotellaceae bacterium UBA1716
GGTTGAAGTTGAAGTCCTGAAGGATGAACGAGTTGTTAGCTACTGGATGGATGAGCAATGGGTAAGGAACCTTGTTCCACTGGATACCACCCTTGAGGTCTGTGTCGATCTTACCCCACGAACCCAACCAGAATCGCTTGTAGATACCTGCTTCGGTCACGTTGTAGTTGTATTGACCACCAAGGAATCCCTTCAATCCCATTGTGTGACTCACGAAGAATACAGGAGCATCCATGTTTATCTTCCAACGGTGCTTCTTGGTGTTGATGTAAGTGGCACCTGGTTCGAAGGTAATCATTGCCTTGAACTCGGAAGTGGTCATATTGTTGTTCCAATACTGGGAGTTGTTGGTTGCAAGTCCTTTTGCAATATTGTCTGCATCGCCTGTACCAAGTGGTTGGAAGAACAACTTGTCTACTGCCTCGTTGCGAGTGTGGAGATAGTGGGCATAGAACTTCATACCATCTTCCCACTCGAAGTCGATGTTAAACTTATGTTCCTTTGTGTGGTAGAACTGGTCGACCTTTCCCGACTTGAATGCCATGAACATGTTATCCTTATCGGTTGTCATGAACTTGGTGTATGGGTCGGTGATATCGTTGTAATATCTGAACTGGATATTTCTGCGTGGGAACTCACGATGGAGATATGCTTTCTTGTTGAGCGAATAGGTAGCAAGCAACATTCCATACACATGGGTGTTGTGCATTGGAGAGTGAGGTGCAACTGCCACATAACCATCGAGGAAGAAGTTAGGGCAGAGGTGAGCAGTGGTGAATCCACTCAGACGATAACGAATGCGGTCGTAGTCGTTGTACGATATAATAGTGTTGATAGGACCGAAGTCGAACTTGTTTCTATCCGAAGAGCTTGCAGTCTCGATGAAGTTCTCAATCAATGCTTTAGCACCGAACATAACCCACTTGAAACCTTTGATGTTCTGGAGTTTCTCGAGGAAATCGCCCATCGAACTCTCTGATTTTGTGAGTTCTACCTGACGATAATTGTTCCAGTAGTCTTCGCTCTGCATCTTTGCATCAGGTTCAATCTTTTGGTCGCCCTTGATGCTCTTGAACACATTCTTTGGTATTTCGTCAAAACTATAATCTGAGTTGCGTATAGTTCGTTGCACTAAGAGTTTCTGCAACCAGTTGGTGTACTTCATCTCAACAAGCATATCGCTGTTCTTGCAAACGCGTTCTCCAGTTGGGAGGAGTGTGAGGTCTTGCTTGATAATCATATTCTCTACGAAGTTCACATCTGAACGACGAGGAATATTCAATTCTACACGACGAACTGCGTAGGTTGAGTCCTTTAATATATAAAGGTGTCCTGAGAAACCGAAGTCTTGCTGGTTGTTTGGAAGGAAGCCGACATCGATGACTGAATCGTTTTCAATCTTCAAGGTGTCTTGAAGGTAGTAACGATAGAAGTTGATGGCGTTATCTGCGATTGGCGACTTGAAAGGGTATTGGAGAAGGCGGCATTCGTTCTTGTAGATATCTACATCTGTGAACACGTCTTTCATCATGGTTGTGATGATTTCGCCTGTGTTGAGCAATTCGTTCACACCACGGTCGCTTTGTGCTTTGATAAGCATCTTTTCCGATTTAGGCGACTTGCGGTAGAATGTCTGACCGACGCTCTCCTGAACAATGAGCGGAAGGATGAGTTTGCCTGTTTCGGGACATTTCTCAACGTGATCCTTGAGGAATGCGAATGGCTTACTTTCTTCCTGGTCGAAGATCTTGTCGGTAAACTCATTGAGCGAGAAGGTCATCTTCTCGTATTTTGTATAAGTGTAGTAATCCTTCTCTCTCAAGTCGGAACTGTCCTTATGGGCAATGACCTTACGCATAAGTTCAACTGCAGGGTTGTTCTTACGCGAGTACTTTGCCTTCTTTGCAGAGATGGTAACTCCTGCAAGAGTGCGTGATTCTGGTTCAAGTTTGATGGTGAGGTTCTTGTTCTTTCCGAATTCCTTGAGTTGAATGACCTTTGTCACATAACCCATCGAAACGATGCTGAGTTCATGCCACGCACTATCTTCCTTGATTACGAATCGTCCACTTTCATCAGTCTGTTCACCACAGTTCTTTCCCTCGTAATACACGCTGACATAGTCGAGCGGTTCACGAGTTTTAGCATCGATTACCTTACCGGTAACCTGAGCAAATGATGAAACCGAAATTATTGCGAGAATGAGTGAGGTTATATATCTCTTCATACCTTTTTAATATTCCTTAAAATATACCTATTTGGATTGTGATGGTAGGCTTATCCTGATGCCTATTCCAAAAAACGTTGCAAAGTTACTGCTTTTTGTTCAAATAATAAGAACATTTTTGACAAGATTATTGTTCTAAAAGTAAACAGAAGTTATAATCGTAAAATAATTTGACTATAACTTCTGTTCTATTCGTAATAAAATGGGTTATTCCATCCACTTTTCGATGGTCTTGTATGTTCTTTTTACGAATGGTATGTGCATGATGATGCCCTCGAAGATTGCAATACCGAGGATGGTGCAAAGAACACCTAATGTCACATCGATGATGTAGTGGTGGCAACTATAAACTGCAGCCCACCAAATGCCAATCGAGACGATGCTCAGGATAGTTATCCAACCGTAATTCTTTTTTGCAATGAAGTATGCATAGAAGAGTGCGATTGGGTTGTAGGCAGAATGAAGCGAAGGGATTGCTGCAAAGACGTTCGCGTTCTTTCCATAGATGCTATGGAAGATGTCGATTCCTACCAAACTGTCGAATCTCTCGAATCCGCCTACATTGCCTGGTGTGTTGAGGATAGGTTCGAAACCATATTTCATCACGTACCATGGTGGTGATGCAGGATAGATGTAGTAGATGGTGAAACCTACAAGGTTCACAAAAAGGAACGATGCGGCAAACCTAAAACTCAATCCTCTCTGCCCTGAAAAGAAAAGGTAAATGCAATAGAGGATTGGGAGTGGTACCCAAAGCAGATAGAACATGCCTGAGAGGATATCTGCAAAAGCACAATGGTTGAGGTTGAAATACTCGTTTGGAGTGACTATTCCCGCTCCAGTGTTTATTCCGAAGAGTGTCTTCTCAAGATTGTAAACTCCTTCTGTATCAATTGAGTTCACCAAATAATTAGGATAAAGTCCCATCGACATATAGATGATACCGAATAATGCAAACGGAATCATCGCAACAACGAATCTAATGGCTGTATTACCAATTTTATTATCCACAACTTCTAATTTCTATTTTTAAATTCCAACTTCTAATTGACTTCGTCGAGTCCTTCGGGGTTCCTAACTCCTAATTCCTAATTCCTAACTCCTAATTCCTAACTCTCCATCTGCTTCTTAACGTGCATGATACGTGCAAATACAGTATAGCTTGCAAGAACAGCGATAAGAATTTGAGGAACAATCATAATCCACATAGGATCGAAGCTTACACAATCTTGGAGGATGCCAGCGAACATAAGACCGAGGCTTGTAACAACTACACGTTCAGGACGTTGCATAAGTCCGACCTTACACTCTATGTCAAGTCCTTCTGCACGAGCACGAACATAACTTACCATGATACTTGCGATGAGCGAGAGGAAGCAAACTACTGTCTGCCATGTGTAACCGAACTGCATGAAGTAGAATGCAAGGCCGCTGAGAGTGAAGAGTTCGCAGAAACGGTCGAGCACACTATCATAAAATGCTCCGAATGTAGAACACATATTTCCTGTGCGTGCAAGGTAACCGTCAATCATATCAAAGATGCTCGAGAAGATGATAAGGAAACCTGCCCAACCGATTACGCTGTAGTCATCTTGTGGAACGTAAAGTGCCGAATAGACAATCATTGCTGCTGCAACTACATTTCCCAAGAATCCACAAGTTGTTATCATGTTTGGTGTTACACCAATCTTAATCATCAGTTTGACCGAAGGGTCGATAATGTGGTAAACGCCATGCTGAATACCATCACGAAATTGCTTGAATGTTAACATATTATTTATTGTTGTTTGTCAGTTTCTATAAATCAAAAAAGTGTTGCTCTATCTTTTATATACAAATCGTTTCTGCATTGGGTAGTTCCAAAGCAAAGCAACGGAAACGGCAACGATAACTTTTGATATCATTACCGTGTTAAGGCCTTTTGGAGTGCCGTCATGCGACAAGATATTTGCTACGAGAGTCACACCAGATGTATTGAAGAAGATAGAGCATAACCACACGAAGAGATATCGGT
>DCIW01000187.1 GCA_002317225.1 Prevotellaceae bacterium UBA1716
CAATCGCTCTCAACCAGGACAATCAAGTTGAGAAGAATACGTATTTCTCTCACTCAGTCCCTTCGAAGGGAATCACCGACCAGAAGTCGAGCGGCCGATGCTGGTTGTTCACCGGTCTGAACGTGCTCCGTTCGCAGATGATCAACGAGCAGAACCTCGAAGGTATGGAGTTCTCGCAGAACTACCTTTTCTTCTACGACCAATTGGAAAAGTCGAACCTCTTCCTCCAAGCCATCATCGACACTCGCAAGAAAAGTATGGACGACCAGACCGTGACTTGGTTGTTCTCGAATCCGCTCAGCGATGGAGGCACATTCACTGGCGTGGCTGACCTCGTAAGCAAGTATGGCGTTGTGCCAAAGGGTGTGATGCCTGAGACTTATGCAAGTAACAATACAAGCACTTGGACAAGTTACATCAAGCGCAAACTCCGCGAGGATGCTGTTCTTCTCCGTCAGAACGCAAAGGCTACCGACAAACAGTTGCAGGATCAGAAGGCAAAGTACCTCAGCGAGATTTACCACATGCTCACCCTCACTCTTGGCGAACCGGTGAAGGAGTTTTATTGGGCACCAAAGAACAGTCAAGGACAAGAGATTGGCGAGGCAAAGAAGTACACCCCACTGTCGTTCTATAAGGAGTTCTACAAGACTGACCTCCAGAGCGACTACATCATGCTCATGAACGACCCATCTCGCGAATATTGGAAGACTTACGAAATCCAGTACGACCGCCACACTTACGATGGTCACAACTGGCTCTACCTCAACCTCCCAATCGAGGAAATCAAGGAGTGTGCCATTGCAAGTATCAAGGACAGCACAATGATGTATTTCTCGTGTGATGTGGCTAAGTTCATGAATCGTTCTGATGGCACTTGCGACCTTAACAATTATAATTACGAGGAGATTTTCGGTGTGAAGTTCGGCATGGACAAGAAACAGCGAATCATCTCTCACGACTCAGGCAGTTCGCATGCAATGACTCTCATGGCGGTTGACCTCGACAAGGACGGTAAACCATTGAAATGGAAGGTTGAGAACAGTTGGGGAATGACAGGTCACAATGGTCATGTCATCATGACTGACGAGTGGTTCAACGAATACATGTTCCGCCTCGTAATCAATAAGAAGTACGCGAGCGAGAAGATCCTTAAGGCTGCAGAGCAGAAGGCTATTATGTTGCCTTGTTGGGATCCGATGTTTAGTTGTGAATAAGGCCCCCCGACCCCCGAAGGGGGCGGGCTAGCGCAGAGTAAGTGAATAGATACATATAACATAAGTATAAAATGAGGCTATCCACCCCCGACTAACCGGATGGCCGCCCCCCTGGGGGGTCGGGGGGCTTTAATGACAATAGTTGAACGATTCTTAAAATATACCACCTTTGACACTCAGTCGAGTGAGGAGAGTGGAGTAACCCCTTCAACAGAGAAGCAACGTGTGTTCGCAGAATACTTGAAGGAGGAGTTGATAAGCGAAGGACTTGAGGATGTGGAACTTGATGACTTAGGTTATCTCTATGCCACACTCCCTGCCAACACGGACAAGGATGTGCCTACCATCGGTTTCATCGCCCACATGGACACAAGTCCTGATGCGAGTGGCGCTAACATCAAACCTCGCATCGTGGAGAACTACGACGGCACAGATATCGTCCTTTCTGAAGGCATCATTACCTCTTTGGAGAAATTCCCCGAGTTGCTTGACCACAAAGGCGAAGACCTCATCGTAACTGATGGCACTACCCTTCTTGGAGCTGACGACAAGGCAGGAATTGCAGAGATTGTTCAGGCAATGGTTTATCTCAAGGAGCATCCTGAGATTAAGCATGGAAAGATTCGCGTTGGTTTCAATCCTGACGAGGAAATCGGTATGGGTGCCCATCATTTCGATGTGGAGAAGTTCGGTTGCGAATTTGGTTATACTATGGATGGTAGCGAGATTGGAGAAATTGAGTTCGAGAACTTCAATGCTGCATCGGCTAAGATTACCATCAACGGTTGTTCGGTTCACCCTGGCTATGCAAAGGACAAGATGATAAATGCGGGTCGTGTGGCAACTGAGCTCGTCAGCATGCTCCCTGCCGACGAAACCCCAGAGACAACTGAAGGTTACGAAGGATTCTTCCATCTCACGAGCATAAGCGGTGGATGCGAAAAGGCACAACTCTCGTTCATCATTCGCGATCATGACCGCGAGTATTTCGAGAGTCGTAAGAGTGAAATGCAGGATGTGGTGGATGCCATCAACGAGAAGTATGGCGAAGGTGTTGCCGTGGCTGAGATTAAGGATCAGTACTACAATATGCGTGAGAAGGTTGAGCCTATGATGTATATCATCGACATCGCAAAGGAAGCCATTGCCGAAGCAGGTATGGAACCAAAGGTGATGGCAATTCGTGGTGGCACAGATGGTGCACAACTCTCATTCATGGGGCTCCCTTGTCCTAACATCTTTGCCGGAGGTCTCAATTTCCATGGTCCTCATGAGTTCTGCCCTGTGCAGAGTCTTGAGAAAGCAATGATGACTGTGGTGAATATTTGTAGGATTGCAGAAAAGAAGTTGGGGGAATAAGGTTAGTTAAGAGTGAAGAGTGAAGAACCTTCAGCTCGGCGTTCTTCACTCTTCACTCCGATTTAGACATCATCAAAATCGTCCTCTTCATCATCAAAGTCGAAGTCAAAGTCTCCGAAGAACGCAGGTTCGATAAACTCATCAAGTTCGCGGCGCTCTTTCTTCGTAGGACGACCAGTTCCTCTTGCACGACCAACAAATCCTGATATTCGGTTCATTTCAAGGAGTTCAAGTTGGTCTTTTGTTGTGACATTCTCCAAAATCTCAGGTACAAGTTTAGCACCAACTCGGTTTTGGATTGCCTTCAACACCTTAAACGAATATATGATAGGTCCTTTCTTCACCTGAACGACTTCGCCTTCCTTAATCATCTTGGAAGGTTTCATCTTCACGCCATTCATCATCACTCGACCATTCTTGCATTCATCTGCCGCCAAGCTTCGAGTCTTGAATATTCGAGCCGCCCAAAGCCATTTGTCTATTCTTGCTTCCATTATTCAATTTGCAATTGGTATAAACCATTACCATCTGGATAGCAAATGGTAAATGGTAAATAATTAAATGGTAAATGAAGTTACTTTTTATTATATTGATTCATAGTCCTATCAAGTCCTTGCAAACAGAACGACTTAATCATTTCGCCTACATACTCGAGTTTCTCATCGATAACCTTATTGTCATCATCAGAGAACTTGCCAAGCACGAAGTCTGCCTGAGCTCCCTTTGGATAATCATTTCCAATGCCAAACTTGATTCGAGCATATTGAGCACCAAGTACCTGCTCAATGCTCTTGAGACCATTATGACCACCAGCCGAACCATTGCCACGAAGGCGAATCTTACCGACTGGAAGTGAGAGGTCATCTACTATGATAAGCACATTTTCGATTTGGATCTTCTCCTGTGTCACCCAATAGCGGACGGCATTGCCCGAGAGGTTCATATAAGTTGATGGCTTGAGAAGGATCATCTCTGCATTCTTCACTCGAGTGCGTGCAACGAACCCGTAACGCTTGTCCTGCCACTCCGCATTCTGTGCCTTGGCAAATGCATCGATATTGCGGAAACCGATATTGTGACGCGTACCGTCATATTCGGCACCGATATTACCAAGACCTACAATCAAATATTTCATTTTGCTATCTTCAGGTTCCGCCTTCTTACGGAACAAATCAAAAAACCACATGAGAGAATAAAAAAGGAGCAACACCGTGTGATGCAGCTCCTATAAGTGTGTCAGTTAAAGTAGTCGTTATTACTTCTCTGCGTTTGCAGCAGCAGCACGAGCAGCACGAGTCATACGTACAGCACATACAACAACTTCCTTAGATGTGATGATCTCAAGACCCTCATAGTTGAGAGCAGCAACCTTCATTGACTTACCGAGACCGAGTGAAGTTACGTCGATGTCGAGAGTGTCAGGGAACTGAGTGTAGAGAGCCTTAACAGCGAGCTTGCGAACGTTGAGAGCGAGCTTACCACCGGCCTTAACACCTTCAGCGAGACCATTGAGCTTAACTGGGATTTCAATAACTACTGGCTTGTCTTCAGTAATCTGGTAGAAGTCAACGTGTACTGGGTGATCAGTTACGAAGTCAGACTGAAGATCCTTGAGGATAGCCTTGATAGTTGTACCTTCGATGTTGAGGTTTACGATGTAAACGTTTGGAGTGTAAAGAAGCTTAGCGAGCTCCTTCTCAGAGATAACGATAGACTTAGCTATTGGACCGTTCTCATTCTTCTCTACGCCGTAAACTACAGCTGGAACCATACCTGCACGACGGAGGTCGCGACTTGCCTTCTTGCCAAACTCTGTACGAGCCTGAGCGTTAAGTGTAATTTCCTTCATTTGTTTGAAAATTGATTTTTGTGTTACTATAAATTAAGTTTTTGTGCTTAATTCGCCATCACACTAGCTAAGTGAAAAGGCATTAGAATATGCCCTCACTTACGACCGAAGTCGATGTGTTGCCCAAAAAAGCGGTGCAAAGGTACGACTTTTGCACAAACTGACAAAATATTA
>DCIW01000263.1:0-5889 GCA_002317225.1 Prevotellaceae bacterium UBA1716
GTGTCTGGCTGTTGATACCGAAGTTTGTGCCGTCAGGAGTACAGATGCTCTTGTCGAAGTTTTCGATACCCTGTGAGAGCCATGAAGAAACCTGAGTTGCACTGTTTGTCTGAAGCCAGAAGCTAACGCGGTAAGGAGTGTTTTCCTTGATAGGGAGGTTGGCAATCTTGAAACCACGATCCCAAGAGTAAGAATCGTTACCGCCGTTGTCGCCATTTTCTGCAGAGAAGCAGTATTCGCCTTCGAATGGATCGTCTGTGCTCTGCTCTGTCCAGATATCAGCATCCTTAGGGTTAACCCAATCGCCGAAGATTGACTTACCTGGAGAGAGAGCGTACTTTGAAGAATACTTACCTGCCTCTGGCTTGTCGGAATTCTCGAAGCCGTTCTGGTAGATTACAGTCTGAGCTGATGCTGTAAGAGATGCAGCAAACAAGCCAAGACCTAAGAGGTAATTAATTTTTTTCATACGCGAAAAAATTTGTTAGTAAAAATTAGTTATTTATAAAGTTTGTTTGTTCAAACGCTGATATCCCTTGTAGGGAATTTCGGTGGCAAAGATACGTTTTTACTTACATTTAACCTATTTTATAATGTTACTTTGTTTTTCTTTTATGTTACATCTTCTCTAATAGGTTGTAAATGAGATAAATAGAAATGTTAAAATATGGGTATGTAACGTAACTTTTTTTTATTTTTTAATCTGGATATAGTCGATATCCGGCATGTTACGCTTGTTGTTGAAGAGGCGTATAGTGTTCTTTCCAGGCTTGAGAGTCACTTTTGTGGTGGCATTTGCTACCTTGTCAAAGCCTCCTGAATTGCAACTGAGCTTTGCAATCTTCTTGCCGTTCACCTCAATGTTTATATTGCGATTTTCGCCAGAAAGGTATGCGATAGAGAGTGTGCGTTCGCCTCCATCTTGAGTGTAGACATCAGGGAAGATAAGGCAGTTGTCCTCGTTCTGACCGAGCCAAGAAGCCTTCATTCCCGAACGGCAGTTGTTGTCGTGTGAGTAGATGCCGGTACGCTCTTGCTGGTTGTTCTTGAGTTCCTGGTAAGATGGATTGTAAGCAGATTCTGCTTCGTAGATAGTTCGCTCAAGGCGAGTGCCTGCTGTCACATTGAAGATGGCAGTACCATGGGCAGGGATGTTCAATACGTTAAGCACTTCAGCCTTCACCTTGCATCCCTTCACCTTAATCGACTTCACGATTTGCTTTGTAACGTCATTGCCTGTATAGAGATCTTTTACGAGAGTAATGCCGCTGAGGTCGATGTCCGAAGCACACAACTGGACGCTCTTTGCAACCGAATCAGGATTGTAGATAGCAACGGCACGAGTGTTTCCTCCTAATTTGAGAATATCTTTTGTAAGTACAAAGCAGCCATTGAGTTTCTGGCAAGGATAAGCCTGAAGGCAGAGAGGGTCCTGGTTGAGTGCGATAAGGTCACGGTTTGCCATAAGTGCAAGTGCCTCTGGCTTAACCTTATTCATATCGCAACCTACAAGAAGCGGACTGTTCATGATGCACCAAAGGGCAAAGTGAGTCTTGTCTTCTTCAACAGAAAGACCGCGACCGACTTCGAGCATATCCATATCGTTGTAGTGTCCTTTTGAGCAATATGCTGAGAGATAGAGGTTTTGCTGAATGATATCAGCCACGTTTGGCCAATGGCAAGCAATATCATGAGTAGTACGCCACGAACCCGCAACTTTCGAAACCCATGTACCTGGATAGTCCCAACGGCATACGTTGACACGAACTCCTGGTTTGCCCGCTGCCTTGATGGCATTATAGATATCGGTGTAGCGGATACGTTCGGAGAGGTAGCGCTTGTCCTTATTATGATAAGGTGAACCGCCACAGAAGTCTATCTTGATGAAATCGAAGTCAAGGTCGTGGAAAAAGAGTCGGCAGTCTTCCTTGTCATGTCCATAAAGTCCAACTCCCACACCTATTGTGTCGCCACCGAAGTAGCTTGCACAAGTGTTCTCACCACCATCGCTGTAGATACCAGCCTTGAGACCCTTTGAGTGGATATAGTCTACGACTGGACGCATTCCGTTAGGGAATCGGGTAGGGTGGATAAGGAGGTTGCCATCCTCATCACGACCTCCAAAGTATCCGTCGTCTATATTAATATATGAGTAGCCTGCATCCTTGAGACCTGTACGAACCATAGCATCTGCCTGATCACGAATGATCTGGTCGCTGATTTGGAAACCAAAAGTGTTCCAAGAACTCCAACCCATAAGTGGTGTGTCCTGGGCAGAGGAAGCAAGGGCGTAGATGCCCAAAGCAGTGATAGTAAAGAATTTTTTCATCATTTTGAATATAGTTATTTATTTCTTTTAAATCCTATTAGTGGAAGCCTGTTCGCTTCCTTTTTCGTTTGCAAAGGTACAAAAAAATGTACCATGTGGTTTTACTTACATGATACATTTTGTTATTTTGATGTAAAAAGTGTCATTTTGAAGTGTCAAAGCGGAAGTCGAGCAACTTGTTTTCAATACGGCTGATCCAACCGTCGAGTTCGTGGAGTGGGACAACTACTGCATAGTTGAAAGCACATATCTCTTTCTTTCCTTTGACTTTCGTTGCCGAATCTTTATCCTCTTCGCCCTTGTAATAGCCACGAAGAATGAAGAACTGCTCGCAGTTTCTGTCTACATAGAGGGATGGGACAAGGAAATGGTTTGATGCAAAACTTGTCTTTCCACCATGGTTGAAATATAGATAGTCGAAATCCACGGCACCTGGTATAGGCTTGCCGAAGTCGATACGTTTGCTGAGCGATGGAGACATCTTGTCTGCCTTCACCTTCCATTTCTTGAGATGGTCGATGAAGTTCTGGATATTTTCTTCTTTGAGGATTGCCTCAATCTTGTTGTACGAATCAGTCTCTGACACCATATTGATGACAAGGCTCTTCTTGCCGTTGATCTTTGTGATACCCAACGACTGGGCTGATGCACTGACAGCAATCAGCATTGTAATGAGGATTGATAATAGTTTTTTCATGTTGCAAAGATACAAAAAAAGTGTCATACTCAAAGAGAATATGACACATTTTAAATATATAAGAGCAATTAATTAATCAAGAATACCTTTTTAACACCATTGTAAGTGGCAGTTACGGTAGCACGACCTTCGTTAATCTTGCCAATTTCGAACTTCACGTTTGGATCGTCGGCAGTTGCCTTGATGACAGAATTTGCTTTGAGGCGACCATAAACCTGATAGTGGTCAGTCTGAGTGTAGCCGTTCTGGTTTGTAGAAAGGATTGCAGCCTGTGGAATCACGAGGTTCGAACCGTCAACATTGATTGTAACCTGTGGCACCTTTGGAGCTTGAGAATTCTTTGAGTCGCAGCAGAAAGCAATTCCGTGAAGGTCGAAGAGACCCTGTGGACGCTGCTGAGCCTGTGGACGCTGACCACCCCAACGAGGCATTTCTGGTTGCTGAACTTCAGGACCTTCTACTACGAGGTAGATAGCATGCTTGCCTGTAAGACCTTCAACCTGAGGCACCTTGATGCCTAAAGTGGTACGCTGGCCACGCTTCAAGTCTTTTGCTTCAATCTTAGCGATTTCCTTACCCTTCCAAGTAGTGTTGGCATAAGGGCCATCAAGCATCACCTTGATAGTGAATGGCTGACCGCTACCTGCAGTGATGTCAAGTTCGATGCGAGTGTTGTCGCCCTTCTTTGTTCCGGCAAATGCCTTACAACCCTTTGTGTCCTTTGCAAGACCACCAAAACCGAAGTACTTCCAACCTACGATGGCACCGTTCTTCAATCCGGCAATATCCATAGAGTTGTTCCATACATCACGCTGATCCTGCATAGCATTGTTGTCGTTGATATAGCAAGCAATACCTGCTGAATAATAATTATAAGGAGCAAGACCGAAGATTTGGAAACCTTCCGAAGTTACTTCAGCACCTGTGTAATGGTCACCGTTTGAAGCCTTTGCACTCCATTCGTTGCCCTTAACGTATGGATCATAACCAACGATGCGAACCTTACCGCCATCAGCAACCTTCTTCTTGTCCCATTCAATCTTGACTGGAGCAACCATAGTCTGGCGAGCATTACCAAAACCGCGTGGTGGACGATGATAGAATACATACCACTGACCGTTGATTTCCTGGAGCGAACCGTGAGTGTTGTGAGCGAAGTTTGTAGTAACGAGTTTGCTTCCGTCCTCGCTGAGTACTACACCACGAGAGTCAACAAGCACACCACCTGAACGCCAAGGGCCGAGTGGACTGTCACCATAAGCATAACGGAGGGCAGAGTTGGTAGAACCAAGTCCATAGTCAGGACCAGAATAACCAGAGAATACCATCACATACTTATTACCTACCTGACGGATAGAACTTGCCTCGAAGAAGTTGAACTCGCCTGGGTTTTGTCCCTTATAGAGTGCAGGATATTCAGTACCCTTAGGGTCGCGAACCTCACCATAACGAGATGATGCAGGGATGAAGTAGTCACGAAGTTGAGTACCAGGGCGAACTGAGTACATGGTGTTCTGATCGAGTTCGGCAGCAGTAGAGTGCTGGAAGCCATAGAATACGTATGCACGGAAGCCCTTATCGTAGTCCTTATCCTTCTTATCTGTGATATTTTCGATGAATACAGATGGGTCAAAATCAATCATCGAACCTTCAAGACACTGACGCTGGTCTGGTGTGAGGTTTACAGGAGTGAAAGGTCCATTAGGGCGGTCACTCTTAGCCACCATTGGCACACGGCGCCATCCGCGTGAGTGAGGGTAGAGATAATATACCTTCTTACCTGTAGCCTTATCTGTAACTTCTACAAGGTCTGGTGCAAACATAGTGTCCCACTGACCGTCTACATAGTGAGTGAAGATTGCACCCTCATCGCGCCATTGACTGAGATCCTCAACAGGAGCAGACCACATACGGATGTCAGGACCACAATATTCTGTGTTCTTCACATCGTGCGAACCGATGATATAAGCACGCAACTTACCAGGATTGTCTGGATCTGCAAATACTCGAGGTTCACCATCTGGCACATGTTCCCAAAGTGGAAGGTATGGGTTCTGAGCCACACTTGTCATTGCAAGCGAACAGAAGAGGGTGAGAGTCGAAAATAGTTTTTTCATAAATGACTGTTCTTATTTATAATTAATAATTAGTTTTTCCGACTGCAAAGTTAGCCAATCTCCCCCATTTCAGTTTTTATCTATGTTACATATCCTTTCCTGTTTGATAATAAATAATAAATAGGTGTGCATTTTTGTACACCTATTTATTATTTATCCATAACGTAACCTCGATGTACATTCTCATTATAATTGAAGGGCTATTGGATGCTTTGTATGTCATTTCATTTGTAAAAAGCACAGTTTGTCCGAAATTCTTGAAGTTTTTCGGACTTTTCTTGCTAAATTGAGATAAAATGACGATTTCTGATTTTTTACTTAACGAAAGTTAAATACATTAATTAATCTACATTTTTTGTCAATTTTATTTGGATATATGTAAAGTATGCTTTGTCTTTGCACCATCAAACTTGTACAAATGTATATCAAACTTAAAAATGTAGTTTTATGAAGAAATCATTTCTTTTTCCACATTGGTGCCAGAAAGTGGGCTGGTGGATTCTTGCAACATTAGCTGTTTTTGGCGTTATAGTGTTGATTCTTGCATTAATCGGCTGTAATGTTCCCAATTGGCTTGAAGGCATTCTTTACTCTGTACCATTCTTCCCTTCGCTTGCTTTATTCTTGATTTGCTTATCACAGGAGAAGCAAGAAGATGAATATATTGCACACATTCGTACACGCTCAGTTTTTATTATTGTCGCTATTGCTTTTGTAATAAGTCTAATAGATTTTCCAGTCAAACT
>DCIW01000263.1:5914-6341 GCA_002317225.1 Prevotellaceae bacterium UBA1716
AATGTTGAGTCCTGAACAATTGGGAACATATATAATGTATGTTCGATGCCTTACCGGTCCCATCACTCTCACCTTCATATACCTGATAATCTTCAAGGGTTCCTTATTTATGAATTGGCTAAAGACACGCAGCGATGATGGACAATAATTTAAGAGTAGAGCGTGCCATCAAGCGCATAAGTCAGGCACAGTTGGCAGAGGCGATTGGAGTAAGCAGACAAACCATATTCGCCATAGAAAACAATAAATTCGTACCGAGTACAGAATTAGCGCTTAAACTATCGGCTTATTTTGGAAAAACAGTCAACGAACTCTTCTGGTTGACAGAGTAGAGTGCATTATCATAAAAACTTCTCGTCGTCCTCCTGACCCAGA
Organism: Prevotellaceae bacterium UBA1716; assembly: GCA_002317225.1. GTDB lineage: Bacteria > Bacteroidota > Bacteroidia > Bacteroidales > Bacteroidaceae > Minthosoma. The sequence goes on from DCIW01000263.1 coordinate 6,290, forward strand.
GGGATGTAACCTCCCGTGCGCGGATCCGTGGGAGCACCTCGCTTGTCACCCA
>DCIW01000213.1 GCA_002317225.1 Prevotellaceae bacterium UBA1716
CCATTGGTACGAGTGGGCGGATATCTTCCATATCCATGAGCTCAACCTTGTTGTACTCGTGAGATGTACGGAAACCGTCGAAGAAGTTGATGAATGGAACGCGAGTCTCAAGAGCAGCGAGGTGTGCTACTGCAGAGAGGTCCATAACTTCCTGAACTGAACCTTCGCAAAGCATTGCGAAACCAGTCTGACGACATGCCATAACGTCACCGTGATCACCGAAGATACAGAGTGAATGAGAAGCAACTGTACGAGCAGATACATGGAATACAGATGGAAGGAGCTCACCAGCAATCTTGTACATGTTAGGGATCATAAGGAGAAGACCCTGTGATGCTGTGAAAGTAGTAGTGAGGGCACCAGCCTGGAGAGAACCGTGAACAGCACCTGCTGCACCAGCCTCTGACTGCATTTCCTGTACGAGAACTGTGTCGCCGAAGAGATTCTTGCGACCTTGAACAGCCCACTCATCCACATGCTCAGCCATTGGAGATGATGGAGTGATAGGGTAGATGGCAGCTACCTCTGAGAACATATATGCGATATGTGCTGCAGCGGTATTACCATCACAAGTAATAAATTTCTTAGCCATAAAATGTTTAATATATAATATATATAATGTATATAATTTTCTCTAAAATTAGTAAAGGAATCCAAATAACCAAAGTGGAATCTGATTGCCTTCACCAATATCGCATTGGTTGACGGCAAAGAGTGTCTTAGCCTTTGACTTGAGTTTTGTTGAATGTTCCACAATCTTGAAGTCAATCTTTTCGTCAATCATGAATGAACAGAGATTGCCAATCTTGTTAACCTTATGGTCCTTCCAAAGTGTATTGCAGAAGAATGTCTCCAATACATCATGCTCATCGAAAGTACGAGGATAGAAAGAATACATAAGGTTAGAATTGTGAAGAAGCACACGAGCTGGCTTCTTTGGGAATTCATCACCCTTAGCGTAAATCATGTTCACGAGGCGAGCTTCCATAAGGTACTTGATGTAATGCATTACTGTTGCACGACTCATACCAAGTTCCTGAGCAAGTTGCGAAACATTTGGAACACTGCTTCCGCTTGTAGTGAGGAGATAGAAAAGTTGCTTTATCTTAGCAAGATACTTAAGTTCAATTTGCTTGATGAGAAGGATATCAACCTCAATCATCATATTCATGTTCTTGAGAAGGTTCTCCGAATAGTTGCGCTTCTCAAGGAAGAATGGGTAGAATCCGTGATGAAGATATTCCTGGAAATATACTCTTGGAGAAACCTTTTCGAGAATCTCTGTAGCTATACTCTTATGGTTTTCGATGATTTCGTCAAGTGAATGTGGACGAAGATGCAAACCAGTCTTGAGATTGATGAATTCACGGAACGAGAATCCGCGAAGGTTGTAACTCTTCACGATACCGTTAAGTTCTGGGTTTTCTTCTTTCAAACGCATCACGCTCGAGCCTGTGAAGATGATACGAAGGCCTGGGTAGCGGTCGTAACATTCACGGAGTTGTACGCTCCAGTCAGGCTGCTTATAAACCTGGTCAATCAAAAGGACTTTACCACCATTGTGATAAAATTCTCCTGCAAAGTTAGCAATTCCCTGGTTCTGTACATAGAAATTGTTAGTGTTGATGTAAAGACAAGTGTGGTCATTTGGGGCGAAATGCTCCTTTGCGTATTGCAAAAGGAATGTGGTTTTACCCACACCGCGGGCACCTTTGATACCAATCAAACGGTCCTTCCAGTTGATTTCGTCCATAAGATCACGATGAACAGTTGCTGGCAAATGTTCAACGAGATAAGCATGTGTGCGGAAAAAAGATTCCATGTTCTTTTCGGTTATTTTTGTAAATTATGTGGGAAATAATTATACATTTTTCCCAACGGACTGCAAAGTTACACATTATTTATAGAAAATGCAAACTCGACTTTGCAAAAATAACAATAAATATTGATATGTTGTCAAAAAAGTAAAAAGTATGCGTATAAATGATTATTCGGACGCATACTTTATTGATTATATTGTCTTTATAAGAACATTGGCCAACTTACTTTGGGAATTGCATTGTGCAGCAATGGAGAGAACCATGTTGGCGTATCAGTACATTACAATTTATACCTACAATATCCCTATCTGGAAATGCTTTTTGAATCTGCGAGAGAGCAAGTTTGTCATTCTCCTCTTGTCCGTAAACGGGTACTAAAACAGCACCATTTACAATCAAGAAGTTGGCATAAGTGGCAGGAAGTCGTTGAGGACATCCATTCTCGTCTTTCTCATCTTCATCATAAATAGCATTAGGCATTGGGAGAGGAATCAAATTGTATGGTTTGCCATCGACCATAGTAAAAGACTTGAGTTCGTCTTCCATCACCGTTAGTTCTTCGTAATGTTCATCATTCTTGTCAAGACATTGTACATATGCGATCGTATCTTTGCTACAAAGTCGTGCAACAGTATCAACGTGACCATCGGTATCGTCTCCTGCAAGCCAAGAATGATTCAGCCAGAGTACTCGTTCTGCATTGAAGAACTGACAGAGTTGGATTTCAATTTCTGCCTTACTCATCACATCATTTCGATTAGGTGCAAGGAGACAAGGTGATGTGGTCAGAATAGTGCCTTCACCATCACTTTCGATGCTTCCACCTTCGAGTACAAAATCGAGGCAATTGGTGTATATACCTTCCACAGCTTCAGCATCATACAGATTCTTGTTAATCTGATTGTCGAAATTAGATGCAAACTTCATTCCCCAACCGTTGAACTGGAAATCCATCAATATCTTTTGGTCATTGTGAATGCAAGTGATAAACCCATGGTCTCGAGCCCAAGTGTCGTTTGTCTTGCAACTAAACATACGGATATTGTTTTGAGGAACTCCGTGTTGACTGAGTTCTTCGATTACATCATTAGGATGTTGGGTAACGATAAGAAGAGGTTCGCGCTTGGCAATCTCACGTGCCATATTGCAATAGCAATCAACAACCTCATCATAGATATAAGCCCAGTCGGTTCCACGATGTGGCCAAGTGAGTTGTACAAACGATTGTGGTTCAAATTCTGCTGGTAAACGCATGGGAGTTAGGAATTAGGAGTTAGGAACCCCGAAGGGCTCGACGAAGTCAATTAGGAGTTAGTTAAACTATTTGTCGAGGAGGTCTGGACGACGTTCTTTGGTGCGAGCAAGAGCTTGCTCGTATTCCCAGTTCTTGATATTTGCCTCATGTCCCGAAAGGAGGATAGAAGGCACGCTCCAAGTCTCATCCGGATTAGAAATAGGATGATATTCTGCAGGACGAGTGTAGCAAGGAGGTTCGAGAAGATTGTCTTGGAATGAATCACTAAGAGCACTTTCTACATCTCCTATAACTCCAGGGACAACTCGGATTATCGCATCTGTCATGATGGCTGCAGCAAGTTCACCACCAGTTAGAACATAATCACCTATACTCACTTCCTTGGTAATAAGATGTTCACGTATACGATAATCAATACCTTTGTAATGCCCGCAAATGATGATGATGTTTTCCTTTAATGAAAGTTCGTTAGCCATTGGTTGATTGAACGTTTCACCATCAGGAGCCGTAAAAATAATCTCATCATAATGGCGTTCTGAAGTGAGTGCAGAGATACAAGCATCGAGAGGCTGGCATTGTATCACCATACCAGCTTTTCCACCAAATGGATAATCATCTACACGCTTATGCTTGTCAGCAGTATAGTCACGCAGATTATGAACATAAATCTCAGCAAGGCCCTTTTTCTGTGCCCTGCCGAGAATGCTTTCTTTAGTAAATGGTTCTATAAGTTCGGGGAGAACCGTGATAATGTCTATACGAATACGGCCCCCATCCCGACCTTCCCCCTTAGGGGAAGGAGTAGTTATTGGGGTAAACGCAGTATTCATATCTTGTAGGTTATTCTTTTCTTGCATATTGATATTTAATTTTCAACCCAATAGTTAAATAGTAACTATTCCTTCCCCCAAGGGGGAAGGCTAGGATGGGGGCTTAAAACTCTTGCCAAGCCTTAATCTCGATATCATCAAGACTCTTATTGCAGAATGCATTGATGAAAGCAGAAGCAAGGCGTGGGTTTGTAATCAATGGGATATTTAGGTCGATGGCAGCACGACGAATCTTATAACCATTCGAGAGCTCACCAGCAGTGAGGTTCTTTGGTACATTTACTACCATGTCGATTTCCTTATTATGGAGAAGGTCGAGTGCTTGTGGCTGCATTCCTTCTTCGCTTGGCCAGTAAACAAGGGTGTTCTCAATACCATTGTCTGTAAAATATCTGCTTGTACCACCTGTAGCAAAGATATTATATCCATGCTTCTTGAGCATCTTGGCTGCATCAAGCATTTCTGCCTTTTGCTTACCAGTACCTGTTGAAAGAAGAATATTCTTTTCTGGAATACGATGTCCAACAGAAAGCATAGAACAAAGGAGTGCAGAAGCTGTATCATCACCAATACATCCAACTTCACCTGTTGAAGCCATATCAACTCCAAGCACTGGGTCTGCCTTTTGCAAACGGTTGAATGAGAACTGAGAAGCCTTGATACCAACATAATCAATATCAAAGAAGTTCTTATGAGGCTTTTCTACTGGCAAACCAAGCATAACCTTTGTTGCAAGATCGATAAGATTTAGTTTGAGGACCTTGCTTACGAATGGGAACGATCGTGAAGCACGAAGGTTTGTCTCAATCACAAGGATATCATTATCCTTGGCCATATATTGACAGTTGAAAGGACCTGAGATGTTAAGTTCCTTAGCAAGTTGACGAGATATCTTCTTGATGCGGCGAACAGTTTCGCAATAGAGTTTCTGAGGTGGGAACTGAAGTGTAGCATCACCCGAGTGAACTCCAGCAAACTCAACATGTTCGGAGATTGCATAAGCGATTACTTCACCATTCTGAGCAACGGCATCAAAGTCGATTTCCTTTGCATGCTCGATAAACTTACTTACAACAACTGGATGCTTCTTGCTCACATTTGCAGCAAGACGAAGGAACTTCTCGAGTTCTTCCTGGTTTGAACAAACATTCATTGCAGCACCAGAAAGTACGTAAGAAGGACGAACAAGAACAGGGAATCCTACTTTTTCAATGAAGTCATTGATGTCATTCATACTTGTAAGGGCAGCCCATTCTGGTTGGTCAACTCCTATTCGGTCGCACATTGCGGAGAACTTGTCGCGGTCTTCACAGTTATCAATGCTTTCTGGAGTAGTACCGAGAATTGGCACGTTTTCGCCATCAAGACGCATTGCGAGGTTGTTTGGAATCTGACCACCGGTGGAAACGATAACACCATGAGGGGTTTCAAGTTCAATGATATCCATCACACGTTCAAATGTGAGTTCGTCAAAATAAAGACGATCACACATATCGTAATCGGTAGAAACGGTCTCAGGATTATAGTTAATCATGATAGAACGATAACCTTCTTTACGAATTGTGTTAAGTGCCTGAACCCCACACCAGTCGAACTCAACCGAAGAACCAATGCGATAAGCACCAGAACCAAGAACGATTATCGACTTGCCATCATTCTCATAATCTATATCATGAGCAACACCACTATAAGTTACATAGAGGTAGTTTGTCTGAGCAGGATACTCTGCAGCAAGGGTGTCAATCTGCTTAACAACAGGAAGCACACCCAGTTCCTTACGATGAGTACGAACCTGAGCCATAGCATCTTCGGCATCAATTCTGCCTTCAAGACCGATAGCACGAGCAATTTGGAAGTCGGTGAAACCTTGAACCTTTGCCTGACGCATCAAGTCTGTTGAAATGCCTTCAAGTGAACCAACTTTCTGAAGGTCAACATAAGTATTACGAATGTTCAGAAGTTTCTCAAGGAACCACTTATCAATCTTTGTCAATTCGTGAATATGATCAACAGAATAACCGAGATGGAGTGCTTTTTCAATAACAAGAACTCGCTTGTCTGTTGGTGCCTTAAGTGAACCATCGATGTCTTCAATCTGAAGTTCCTTATTGCCGATGAAACCATGAAGACCTTGTCCAATCATACGAAGACCTTTTTGTATTGCTTCTTCAAAAGTACGACCGATAGCCATAACTTCACCGACTGATTTCATTGAAGAACCAAGTTCGCGATCCACACCACGGAACTTACCAAGGTCCCAACGAGGAATCTTACAAACCACATAGTCGAGTGCTGGTTCGAAGAATGCTGAAGTTGTCTTTGTTACAGAGTTCTTCAAGTCGAAGAGACCATAACCGAGACCGAGTTTTGCGGCAACAAAAGCAAGAGGATAACCTGTTGCCTTTGAAGCAAGTGCAGAACTTCGTGAAAGACGAGCATTAACCTCAATTACACGATAATCTTCACTTTCAGGGTCAAATGCATATTGAACGTTACACTCACCAACAATACCGATATGACGGATAATCTTAATGGCAAGAGCACGGAGTTTATGATATTCTGAATTTGTAAGAGTCTGAGATGGAGCGATAACGATTGACTCACCTGTATGAATGCCGAGTGGGTCAAAGTTTTCCATATTACAAACTGTGATACAGTTGTCGAAGCGGTCGCGAACCACTTCATATTCGATTTCCTTCCAACCCTTGAGTGACTTTTCCACAAGAACTTGTGGAGAGAAAGAGAATGCCTTTTCTGCAAGTTTGTTAAGTTCTTCTTCGTTATCGCAGAAGCCAGAACCAAGACCACCAAGAGCATAAGCAGCACGAAGAATTACTGGATAACCGAGATCCTTTGCTGCCTTACGAGCATCTTCAATATTATCACAAGCTTGAGACTTAATAGTCTTTACATCTATTTCATCAAGTTTCTTTACGAAGAGTTCACGGTCTTCAGTATCGATAATAGCTTGAACTGGAGTTCCAAGAACCTGTACGTTATATTTTTCAAGAATTCCTTGCTGATAAAGTGCCACACCACAGTTCAATGCTGTTTGACCGCCGAAAGCAAGAAGAATGCCTTGTGGCTTTTCTTTCTGAATAACCTTCTCCACAAAGAATGGAGTGACAGGCAAGAAGTAAATCTTGTCAGCAACACCTTCCGATGTTTGTACTGTTGCAATATTTGGGTTGATGAGGATAGTCTCAATACCTTCCTCCTTTAATGCCTTCAAAGCTTGTGAACCAGAATAGTCGAACTCACCTGCTTCACCAATCTTTAATGCTCCTGAACCGAGGAGCAAAACCTTTCGGCCCCCATCCCGGCCTTCCCCCTTGGGGGAAGGAGTAGTTACTGGGGATAAACTTGGGTTGATATTCTGTGAATTATTATTATCAGTATCCATGATGTTTGTTGTATGCATATTGTTTATCTCTTGTATTTAGTCTAAGTTATCTAAACTTTCAAAAATTTTATCGGTAACAGAATCCATATTATTTAATATCTCATCATTTGTAAAACGTAGGATTGTATAACCAAGATTGTTGAGAATGGAATCTCGTATTCTGTCATGCTCCATAATTCTTGGGTCATAATGATATTTGCCATCAGCCTCAATTATAAGTTTCTTTTCAAGACAGACGAAATCAGCAACGTAATCTCCTATCATGTGTTGTCTTCTGAACTTTACACCTAACTTTTTGCCTCTAACAGCATTCCAAAGTAAGTTCTCAGCCTCAGTACCACACACCCTCATAGTTGCATTATGTTCTTTCATCATCTTGTACCGATCAGGCGAAGCTGTAGAGAACATATATTTCTGCCAATCCGTATCCTCCATTTTTAATTAAGATATTATGTCTTATCTACTTACAATTTATTACCTTATCCCATTAGTCAAATAGTAACTATTCCTTCCCCCAAGGGGGAAGGTCAGGATGGGGGCTAAAGGAGTTTTACGAAATCATCAAATAAGAATTCTGTATCTACAGGACCTGAGGCTGCTTCTGGGTGGAATTGTGCTGAGAACCAAGGGAACTTCTTGTGCTTGATTCCTTCGTTCGAACCATCATTCATATTGACAAAGAGTGGTTCCCAATCCTCAGAAAGTGTTGAACTATCAACCGCATAACCGTGGTTCTGTGAAGTGATGAAACAACGAGTTGTGCCAACTTGCTGAACTGGTTGGTTATGAGAGCGGTGACCATACTTCAACTTATAGATAGAAGCACCTGCTGCCTTAGAGAGAAGTTGGTTACCCATACAAATACCCATGATAGGACGAGGGCTGATGCTATCCTTTTCCTTATCCATAAACTTCTTGATATTGTTTACTGCATCTACTGCAGTATCAGGATCACCAGGACCATTTGCAAGGAAAAGACCGTCGAAATCGAGTTCGTTGAAATCATAGTTCCAAGGAACACGAATCACCTCAACACCACGCTTAAGAAGACAACGGATAATATTGTTCTTCACACCGCAATCAACGAGAACTACCTTCTTTCCTGGAACACACTTCTTTTCTGCAGGCATTGGTACTAGAGTCTGTACATTACCAGCCTTCATGTCCTCAGGCTTGTAAGTGATTACCTTCTTGCAACTAACCTTATCAATGAAGTTAACACCTTCGTATTGTGCAGTTGGGATATTGTCTGGTTCGTCGTCGAAAACAATCTTACCCATCATGACACCATGTTCGCGAAGCACCTTTGTGAGCTGACGAGTATCGATTCCTGTGATACCAGGAACTTGTTCACGCTTCAACCAATCTGCAAGACTTTCTTTTGCATTCCAGTGTGAATACTCTGTGCTATAATCGCTAACGATGATTGCCTCAGCATGAATCTTTTCTGATTCCATGTATGTAGCGATATCATTGCTTTCAACACTAAACTCTGGCACACCATAGTTGCCTACAAGAGGATAAGTGAGAGCCATCAACTGACCTGCATAACTTGGGTCGGTGAGCGATT
>DCIW01000002.1 GCA_002317225.1 Prevotellaceae bacterium UBA1716
GCAAGAAGAAGAGGCATTATGAGCAGAGGAAATACTTTTCCGATAATAAGCGAAAAAGAAGTTATAAAATCCATTCCTTCCCCACCCACTTCGTGCATAAACGGCACAATTGAAGGAATGACAATACTCGCCACAAGGTTAATCATAACTGTATAACTAACCACCACCGAAGCATTACCATTCAATTTTGCCGTCACTACAGAAGCAGCAGTGGCAGTTGGACAAATCATACATATAATAAATGACTCAAGCACCACCCTGCCCGGAATATCAGGAGCCATTGCAATCAATGCACCAATCAAAACAAAAGAAAGAGTCTGAATAGCAACGAGTTTCAGCATCCATTGTTGTGGCCTAAGTTCTTTGGGATGCACTTTGCAAAAACTCACAAAGAGCATGCAGAACAACAACAAAGGTTGAAATACAGAAAGGAACTTATTGGCAAACTCATGAGTGCCATCAAGTGCGGAAATATTCACATAGATGAAATATCCCAACACACCCGACATCATTGAAATTGGCAGGGTCCAGTCCTTTATAAACTTAATCAACTTCATATTTATCCTTCTGTATCTCCATCAATTTCAGCATTTCATCTCGATACTGGGCAGCAAGCATGAAGTCCATCTCCTTAGCAGCCTTCTGCATGAGTTTTCGGGTATGCTCGATTGAATTTGCAAGTTGCTCCTTATCCATAGAATTAACGATAGGATCTTCTGCAGCCTTAACAAAATCTTGCTCAATATAAGCCTTACCGACATAATCCACCTTTTTGCCTTCATGAATAGCCTTGATAGCCTTATGAATCTGAGTTGGAGTGATACCATGCTCTTCGTTGTATTGCTGCTGAATTGCACGACGTCGATTAGTCTCGTTGATAGTCTTAGCCATGCTCTCTGTAATCTTGTCACCATAGAGAATTGCCATACCGTTCACGTTACGGGCAGCACGTCCAACAGTCTGTGTAAGAGAACGATGAGAGCGAAGAAAACCCTCCTTATCAGCATCAAGAATTGCCACGAGAGACACTTCCGGAAGGTCAAGACCTTCACGAAGCAAGTTGACACCAACCACCACATCGAATTCGCCAGAACGGAGTTTGTCAAGTATTTCGACACGCTCGAATGTATCCACATCCGAATGGATATAACTGCAGTTCACACCATTGTCGAGCAAATATTGCGAGAGTTCCTCTGCCATTCGTTTTGTAAGAGTTGTAACAAGCACACGCTCGTGTCGTTCTATATGCACTTGAATCTCTTCCATCAAGTCATCCACTTGATTTTCAGTTGGTCGCACTTCAATCTTTGGATCGAGAAGACCAGTAGGACGAATCAGCTGTTCCACGATTACGCCCTCCGCTTTTTCCAGTTCAAAAGGAGCGGGAGTGGCAGAAACATATATAGTTTGTGGAGTCAGTTCCTCAAACTCATCAAAACGCAAAGGACGGTTGTCCATCGCTGCAGGCAAACGATAACCATATTCCACAAGAGTCGTCTTACGCTTTCGGTCTCCACCATACATGGCACGGATCTGTGGAATACTCTCATGACTCTCATCCACCACAAGCAAGAAGTCCTCCGGGAAGAAGTCGAGCAAGCAATAAGGACGCTCCCCAGCCTCACGACCATCGAAGTAACGAGAGTAGTTTTCGATGCCCGAACAATGTCCGAGTTCGCGAATCATCTCGAGGTCATTTGTCACACGCATTTCAAGAAGTTGAGCCTTTGCTTTGTCGCCAATTTCCTCATAAAATTGCAAACGTTCATGAAGGTCATCCTCTATTTTATGAATAGCAATTTGAGTTCTCTCCTTACTTGTCATAAAGAGGTTTGCAGGATAAATCTTATAGTCATCGAGCGTACAAACAGTATAACCTGTAACAGGGTCAACTTCCTTAATAGTTTCTATTTCATCCCAACCAAAACAAACCCTTATAACTTTCTCGTCATAAGCAAGATATATATCTATATTTTCACCTTTAACACGAAAGTGTCCGCGAGTCAGTTCCATATCGTTGCGAACATACAAACTGTCAACAAGTCGTCGCAAGAAAACATTCATATCAAGAGTCTGCCCGACTTTGATTTCTATGATATTTTCAGAGAAGTCCATAGGGCTTCCCATACCATAAATACACGACACCGAACTGACCACAATCACATCCTTTCGACCAGACAACAACGATGAAGTTGCTGCCAATCTGAGGCGATCCACCTCTTCGTTGATAGCAAGATCTTTCTCGATATAAGTATCTGTAGATGGGAGATAAGCCTCAGGCTGATAATAGTCATAATAACTGACATAATATTCCACCGCATTATTAGGAAAGAAAGTCTTCATTTCCGTATACAGCTGATGAGCAAGAGTCTTATTATGCGAAAGGATGAGAGTCGGACGATTCACGTTGCGAATAACATTTGCAATCGTGAATGTCTTTCCCGAACCAGTCACACCGAGCAGCACCTGGGCAGGAAGGCCATCCATAACCCCCTCAGTCAGCTGTGCTATTGCTTGTGGCTGATCACCTGTCGGTTCATATTGCGAAGTGAGTTCAAATTCCATTTTAATCAAAACTTTTTGCAAAATTACTGCTTTATTTCCTTTGTTCAACATAAAAAGGTGTTTAAATTTATTTAAAAGGAGCATTTTTCTGAAAAATGGTGTTGCAAGAGTCATTAAATATGCGTAACTTTGCACCCAAATTGGCATTAAAAGATGAGAAAATCAATCGTATCAATACTTTTTTCAGCATTACTCTTCAGCAACTGCAGCAATTACAACCAAGTTCTGAAGAGCGATGACTATGATTACAAGTACGAGGCAGCAAAGGCATACTTCGCTCAAGGAAAGTACACAAAAGCGTACACAATCCTTGAAGACCTCTACATGTTGATGAAGGGTACAGACAAGGGTGAGGAGAGTCTCTACATGTTGGGTATGTGCTATTACAACCTCAAGGACTACGAAACAGCATCACTTTATCTCGACCGCTACGCAAAATCATACAACAAAGGGTTATACACAGAAATTGCCCGCTTCTATAGTGCAAGGGCCGATTTCCTTGAGTCGCCTGACGAACGACTTGACCAGTCCCCTACCATGTCTGCAATCAACAAGATTCAGGAGTTCATGGACTTCTATCCATATTCGGAGCGTAAGCCACAGGCTACAGATATGCTTTACGAACTCCAGGACCGCCTTGTGCAGAAGGAATTTGACTCTGCTGAGCTCTACTACAACCTTGGAAGCTACACAGGTAACTGTGTCAATGGCGGCAGCAATTTCCAGGCTTGCATCATCACGGCTGAAAATGCGTTGAAAACCTACCCTTACACAAAACTTCGCGAAGACCTCTACATCATGATTCTTCGTGCCCGTTACAAGTTGGCTATGAGTTCTGTGGAAGAGAAACTTGATGAGCGTTACCGTCAGACTATCGATGAGTACTATGGTTTCAAGAACGAATTCCCTGACAGCAAGTATCTTAAGGAGGCCGACAACATCTTCAAGCATGCAAATGCAAGGGTGAAGAAGGAAGAAATTGATTAGAAGGACTACGGACTACAGACAACGGACTACGGACCAGGGGCTGGAAGAACGTAGAACAAACAAATAAAAGGATATAAATATTATAACAAGATAATAAATTATGGATTTTAAGAAAACAAATGCACCTGCTAACACAGTCACTCGCAACCTTATGGATTTCTGCCGTGACACTAACAATGTGTACGAAAGTGTTGTAATCATGAGCAAGCGCTCAAACCAGATCGGAGCAGCAATGAAGGAAGAACTCACAAAGAAGCTTCAGGAGTTCGGAACAAATAGCGACAACCTCGAAGAGGTATTCGAGAACGAAGAGCAGATTCAGATCTCTCGCTACTACGAGCGTCTTCCAAAGCCAACTCTCATCGCTCAGCAGGAGTTCCTCGAGGACAAGATCTACTATCGCAACCCAGCTAAGGAAGCTGCAGACCGTCTCGACTACTAAATCATGATTCAGAGATTACAGACCGTTTACCTTGCTTTGGTCATAGTCCTCTCGTTCGTAGGACTCATTTCCAATGTTGGTGAATATTTCGTAGAAGGTACGATGGTGGCAGCATTCTCCAACTTCGCATTCCATACAGAGGGTGCGTTCAAGAGTTTCGAGAGTGCAGGCCCATACTGTTTGGGCATACTTCTCATCATTGTCATCTTCTTGAGCATCATGAGCATCATGCTTTTCCGCAAGCGTATGCGACAGCTGCGATTGACCATCATCAGCACTATATTGCTTGTGGGTTATGTGGCAACTTACCTTTTCTTCGCATGGCTTTATCAAGGAAAACTCGAACTTGTCAACGAAACAGCAGAGATAGCATTCCGCCTTCCTTTCATTGGAGTATTCCCTGTACTTAGCATTATTCTCAATATACTTGCTATCCACGGAATCCGCAAGGACGAAGCATTGGTCCGCTCACTTGATCGTCTTCGCTAAATACAGACTTTATACCTAATATATAATAAAGGGTACGCAACGAATGTGTACCCTTTATTTTTTTATCAATGAATCTTTGACCTGTAATTATCCCAACGAGAACGAATCTTGCTGACATAATCGTATGTTTCCGAACCACGGAAGTAGCCGTGCTTCACTTCAGGTTGATTGTAGAATTCAGCCTTGCTCAAGTTGAGAGCATAATAATCCACGCTGCCAAACCATACATCTGCATCCTTGCCGTTCTTTCTTGCAAGAGCACGAGCATCATCCACATGCCCCGGACCAGCATTGTAGGCAGCAAGGATAAAGTTGATACGCTCACTCTCCGAACGGATAGAAGAATAATGCGAATTGAGTTGGGAAATAAGTCGGACAGCACCTCGGATATTGCACTCAGGGTCAAATACTTGTGCCTGACTTACACCCACGCTCTTAGCAGTTGAAGGCATAAGTTGCATAAGTCCCATTGCACCCATCCACGAAACTGCGTTTGGATCGAATCCCGATTCTTGATATGCTTGAGCAGCAAGGAGTTTCCAGTCCCAACCGCATTGACGCGAATAACTCTTGAAGTAATTGTCGAAAGTAGAAATCTGTCCTTTTGCGAGATTGAGAATAGGACTCTTCACACTTCTGCGAGGAGTGTATGTCTTGCCTCCCGAACTCTTTATCTTGATAGTTGTGTATTCAGAGAAATGAGATTGGTTCAAAGCAATCCATTCGTTGAGCGACTGCTTCAGAATATTAGCATCAGAACGTACCGCCCAAGCTGTTTTCCCATTCGTTTTGAGCGAAGCATCACGCATAGGAACAGAAAGACTATCAAGGAAATGGTCAAGTTCCTTATTGCCACAATACGATAGGATATTCTTTAGGGAGTCAGTCATCTCGATTCCTGTAGCAATGATATCACCTTCACCACGTTGGAGTTTCTCTATCATCTCCTTTGGATTATGGTTCATCTCAACTCGTATGCGACAGCCAATGCTCTTTGCATACTCATTTACCAGCATATATTGCACACCAAAACTCTCCCCTCGAAACTCAAAGTAACTACCTGGTCCATAAAGCATAAGAACTATCAATTCCCCATTCTGTTGGATATCATATAGGTCAAAAACACCACTCCCAACCACTTTAGAGGGCTGGGAGTAATTATTCTGTTTCTTGTCCTGACCATTGCAAGCCAAGAGAGCAACCAATGCAAAAACCGACAAATATCTTACCTTCATATACATTCTTCCCAAGTCCCCCTTCGGGGGATTTAGGGGGCAGGAGCCTCTTTTCCTACTTATGCACCCTCTGACTCTTTCTCTGCTTCACCTTAGCCTTAATCTCAGCCTTATGCTTAGCAGCACCCGAGCCATGAGCACCAGTATGATACTTCTTGCCCTTAGCCTTAGTCTTGACCTTGTTAGGGTCTTCCTTCTTCTCCTTCTTTGTTCCGGAGAAGTTGATGCCATTCATCATGGCGCGTAGTATTTCGTTGTCTGAAGCCATTTGAAATAATTCATAATTCATAATTCATAATTCATAATTTTGCCTTTCGGTTAGCAGATGATTAAGAACCAAGCGCAGCTCAATTATGAATTATGAATTATGAATTATGCATTGTTTTTAGTGGTGGAACAATCTGATTCCAGTGAATGCCATTGCAATACCGTACTTGTCGCAAGTCTCGATAACATTATCATCACGAACAGAACCACCTGCCTGAGCAATGTATTCAACACCCGACTTGTGAGCACGCTCGATATTATCGCCGAATGGGAAGAATGCGTCTGAACCGAGACTTACCTTTGTGTTCTGAGCAAGCCAAGCCTTCTTCTCCTCGATTGTGAGAGGTTCTGGCTTCTCTGTGAAGAGAGTTTCCCAAGTGCCATCACGGAGCACATCTTCGTATTCCTCACCGATATACACATCGATTGTATTGTCGCGAACTGCACGCTGAAGACCTTCCTTGAATGGGAGGTTCATCACTTTAGGACACTGGCGCAACCACCAGATGTCAGCCTTGCTGCCTGCAAGACGAGTACAGTGGATACGAGACTGCTGACCAGCACCAATACCGATAGCCTGACCATCCTTCACGTAGCAAACCGAGTTTGACTGAGTGTACTTGAGAGTGATAAGAGCAATCTTGAGGTCGCGCTTAGCATCTTCAGGAAGATTCTTGTTGGCTGTAGGCATATTCTCGAAGAGGTTGTCGCCTGTGAGGTCGATTTCGTTGCGACCCTGTTCGAAAGTGACACCAAACACTTGCTTGCGTTCGATTGGAGCAGGCTTGTAGTTAGGGTCAATCTTGATTACGTTATATGTTCCCTTACGCTTCTCCTTGAGAATTTCGAGAGCTTCAGGAGTATAGTCTGGAGCGATAACGCCATCACTTACTTCGCGCTTGATAATCAAGGCAGTAGCCACGTCGCAAGTATCAGAAAGAGCGATGAAGTCACCATAGCTTGACATACGGTCAGCACCACGAGCACGAGCATAAGCAGTAGCGATTGGTGAGAGTCCGCCAACCTTTGCATCGATATCATCTACAAAGTATATTTTCTTCAAAGTGTCTGACATAGGAGCGCCAACAGCAGCACCTGCAGGACTAACGTGCTTGAATGATGCAGCGGCAG
>DCIW01000040.1:0-9729 GCA_002317225.1 Prevotellaceae bacterium UBA1716
GTAAGATAAAGGGAGAAGGATGCAGTTCGTTTGGTGACAAGATAGACCAGTTCCGCCGTGGCGATGCAGGTATCAAACTCGGTTGTGGAATCGCATTTGATATGTTCTATGCTGATGTCAACTATGATTGGGGACTTGCCAACATCTCACATAGCGACTATAACGATGCTCACACAAGTGCTATAACACTCAATTTCGGTGTTAATTTCTAAAAACTATTTTTTCAAACTTTTCATGTTCTTCAACAAGCGTTCACCCAATCCAATTGTGTAGCCCTGCGAGATATAAACTACACGGTTGAAGGTGTCGGCAATGAGGAACACAGGCAGAGTCTGGGATGTGAGATGCATATTGGTGCTGATCTCATCCCAGATTTTATTTTTGATATCTGTACCGATGAATGTGTTCTTAGGAAGTTCGGGGAACTCGCTCTTCTTGAAACGACTCTTTGTTTCTTCATTACGGAAAAGGAGAACAGTCTTTACTCCAAGTTCTTCGAAATCTTTCTTTACTGCAGCAATATCACGAAGTGTATGATTTGATGGTTCGTTGTTTGGCGCGATGATACCAATAATGTAATATCCACGACCTGTTGTAGAGAGCAAAGACTTCTCTCCTGCAACTTCATCTTTATACAGATTTTCGGAGTTGAAATTGCCAATAACCTTCAGTCCGTCTTTTGCTTCAGGAAGGACAATAGGCAATGAAGTTTGTAATTGTTTGTTGACTGGCGCAACCTCCATATGAACAAGCACACTACCATCAGCCATACGGGTTCCTGAGGTGAGAAGATAGTCGCCCGTGTCGATTGCAGTAGGGTTTGCGAGGGTGCTTTTCCATGTGTCTTCTTCACCATAATTAAGTAGTGAAGGACTACCGTTCTTTATTTGTGAGAGTGTGAAATGTATGTAGTATTTTGGATCTAAAATATACTCGTCTGCTTTGTAAGAAACCAGCAGCCATCCCTTTGCTGCAAAGGATTTGTCACCGTTCTTCTCGAACTTCACTTCCATCCATTGCTCATCCTTGTAATACTCCACTTTTTGAGTCACGGCATCAATGCGTGCAGCATGTCCAAATGTGCGCGCAAGTGCCACGAAGAATATGTTGCGAGAGTAAGCATCGCACTTTCTGTTTTGCCATACTCCCATAGGTGTCATTCGGAGATGCTGAGGGTTGCTCGTTTCTTCGATCTTGATGTTCTTCTTTACCCAAGAGATGATGTTGTCAATCTTGCTGAACGACTTCTTGTCCTTCTTCGCAATTTGACCGAGCAAGTAGCCCTTGTAAGGAGTAAGTTTTTCGAAGGCGACACGTGGGCATAACACATATTTATTATATATGTCAGTTTTGTACCCTTTGTTGGTTGCAGTGTTCATTTCGTTGTCACGAAGAACTTCAATAGTCACATCTCTTAAATCTTTATCGTTAAGAGTTGAGAGCAATGTTGAAGAGGTATTTTGTATGTTTGCATAGTTGCCTCTTGACTTCTTGACAAACTCGTTTTCGCTGTTTGGGAATGTGGCGATATAAGCATTGCGGATGGAGTCTTCGATGGCGAGTCGGTCGGCATTGTGCTTTCGCTGTTCTTCGGTCATGAAAGGCACTGTGTTGCGTTCTGTAGGAGGAGTGATGGTCATGTCTTCTGAATACTTATCACCAGCAGAGTGGGAGAGTGCGACGATGAGAGTGTCGCTTTCAGTCATCGAACATTTGCTGAAACCATATTTGCCATCCTTGTAAGCCCAAGCGAGAAGGTCGCCTTTGCCCGCTTTCATATAAGTGCTGCCGTCTGCCTTTGTCTGCTTTTTCGAAACGGTATAGAATTCGGCATAGTTGTAAATCTTGAATTCCACACTGGCATCTTTCACAGCTTTGCCATCTTTGTCAACCACCTTGACTATGCGTTCTGTGACTGGAGCATAATTTGCTGTGACATCAATCTCGGTGAAGCAAGGAGTACGTTGCATCACTTCTTCCGGACCATCATACTTTCCAAATGCCTTTGTGTGCATCAGCATACCTCTTGAAGCAGGTGCATTGAACCATCCAAGATCGAGCACTGCTTCTGGTTCGCAAGCGCCGAGGAAGTGCCACTTACCATCTGCCCAAGCCTCCACCCAAGCATGATTGTCGTCGGTATGTGCCCAACGAGGAGTATAAACTTGACGGGCAGGAATGCAAACGCTTCGAAGTGCCGCAACAAGGAATGTGCTCTCTTCACCGCAACGTCCATAGGCAGTGCGAACAGTTGCCAAAGGACTGCTTGTTCGCTCATCACTTGGAGTGTATGTCGCTTTCTCATGACACCAGTGATTCACTTCGAGAATGGCATCTGCCATCTTCATTCCTTTTACGCGTTCCTTTAGTTCTTTGTAGAAAACAACACGACTGCTATCCATATTCTCGTTGTTCACACGTACAGGAAGAACAAAGTGCATGAACTCTCTGCGTGGAATACTTTCGCCCCAAGTCATCTCCTTTTTTGCCTTCAAAGTAGCCTCCACATTCTCCTCGAAGAATGTCTTTGGATAATCCACCTTATCGGGCAATGGCATTGACTCATAAAGGAAATCAAGACACTCTTTCTGTGTCTGGGCATTGCATATTCCGGCGAACGCAATCGATGCGAGAATAAGGATGTGTTTCTTCATATATTAATAATGTTTGGTGCGGTTAATGTTGTTCAATAATTTTCTTACTTTTTCAGGGTCAGTTTCCATCTTTCCATCAATCAAACTGCGTAGCGAACCATGTATTTCTGTGGTACCAGTTTTTGAAAGAATGATGCTTGCATTATCCTCATTTACCCCCGCACCTGGCATGATGACAATCCTTTTGTCTGCAAGGGTTTCGAGGGTGTTTAGTAGGTCTATTCCTTCCATTGCAGAAGGTGCTTGTCCTGATGTCAAAAGACGGTGACAACCGAGGTCGATTATCTGTTCCAATGCCTCGAGAGGTTTGCGACATTGGTCGAATGCTCGATGGAAAGTTATCTGCATTCCTTCGGCTGCAGAAACGAGTCGTTTACAAGTGGGGATGTCGATGTCATTTTGAGGTGTAAGAGCACCGATTACCACTCCATCAACACCGAGTTTTTTGCACATCTTTATATCCGAAATCATGCATTGCACTTCATCCTCGCAATACACAAAATCACCACAACGAGGGCGTATCAGCACATGCATCTTCTCTGGTCCAATCTCACGTGCTTTCTCAATCATTCCATACGAAGGAGTGAGACCGTCTTCGCTCAAGGCAGAACAAAGTTCGATACGTTGTGCTCCACCTGCTTTTGCTGCTGCTACACTTTGAAGGGATGCGGTACAAACTTCTAATATCATTAGGCAAAATGGGATTAATTCATTCTTTCTTCTATATCCTTGATGCTACCTCTGAATGGACCGCTCTCTTCAAGTTTTATTGATGAGATGGCAGATGCAAACTTACCTGCTTCAAGTGGGTTTGCACCTTGAACTCTCTTGTAAACATATCCGAGGGTATAAGTATCGCCACAACCTGTGGCATCAGTCTCCTTCTTTGGTTGATAAGGAGGAATATCGTAGAATTTGCCATCTACAAGCACTATACTTCCTTCGCTACCGAGAGTAAGGAGAACTTCCTTTATGCCCCATTCTGCAAGTTGCTTCGCTCCGAGTTTTAAGTCTTCAATACCGCTCAAGAGGCGCACTTCATGTTCGTTGACTTTCAAGATGTCAATATGCTTGAGGAATTCAAGTTTATTGTCCCAATCACAAGCGAACACTTCTTCTCCACGAACTTCGCGGAGATAACCTTGAGCATCCATCACGATAGAACCATGCTTTGAGAGTTCTTTAACCACTTCGAGCGAGAAGTCATCAGCCAACAAACTGCCAAGACAAATATACTTTGCCTCAATACCTTTTACGCTTTCCACCGTGAAAGGATCTGCCTTTGCACGAACACGCTGCTGGCGGTCGTTCTGGTTTTCTCCATAAATATTCTCGAAGAAGACAGACTTCTTTGAAGGAATGACATCCACTTCAATACCTTCCTTACGAATATCCTCCACTGCTTGCATTTCAGTTTCAGCAAGTGAAGCAACAAGTTTGAAACTAACATTGTCCATTGGCAAATGGCTAATACCATGAGCCATATAGAATGTTGTGCCACCAGGCATATATACTTCTGTTTTGGGAGTCACAATCTTGTCAAGTGTTATGTGACCTATGCTAATTATATCTGTCATAAAGCCCCCCGACCCCCAAAGGGGGCGGCCATCCGGTTTGGGGGAGATGGCTTATTGTTTATATATTATTTGTAATTTACCATTTTCTAGTTTTGCTTCAAATCCGTGTTCACGTTTTGGAGTCAATTGAATATTTGCATTAGCACCATATTTATTAAATAATAGTATGGCAAGTATTCCCATATTCATACGAAGATTTATCTCAATGCAAGGGTGGATTCTACCATCTTTGCAGAGCAACATATCAATGCCGACTGGACCATAATATGAAGTCAAACCAAGATGCGACTTATGATAATCAATCAAAGCATCGAGAAGGTCACAATCCTTGGAAATATAAGACTTGAGAGTATGTTGGTCTTCTACAAGATTATATCCGTAAGCACCGCTTTCTTCTGCATGAAATACGCTATATCCGAGAAAATCCACTGTATGGTCTTTATGCACATAGAACTCCATCGCAAAGTCAAGTTCTTTCTCGTAGAATCTATCTACTGCATAACCGCCTTGAGTGTTGATGAAACCTTGAAGTTTTTTGATGATTTGTTCTTCGGAAAGATTATGAGAAGTGAAAACTCCACGACCAGAAGAAGACCAAGGGGACTTGAAGATAGAGCCCCCCGCCCCCCGAAGGGGGAGTGCTGGCAGTTGGGTCGTAAAATGCATTTCTTGACCAACAAGTCTATTATCTTTCAGTTCGGCAATCAAATCCTTGATATACCCACAAGCATATTCACGACTCGAAAGCTTTCTCACTTCATCCAACCACTCATCACTTGGCAAATCCTCTTCGCTGATGCCCATCTTCTTGTATCGCTGTTTGGTGCAGAGGCTCCAGCCCCACGGTCCTTCATCCCAGCACTTTGCAAGGTCGCACAAGTCTTCCTCCATCTGCTGAATGCGTTTTGGAGGAAAATACTGACGAACATTGGCTGCAAGTGCCATGTCGTTTGAACAGTTGAAGAGTGATGGCAGTTTCATAATCAGGGCAAAGGTACAAAATCTTTATTAAAATTAAATAAATAAGTGTTCATTTTAACATTCTATTTCTAACGAATCCTAATAATTCGCAAGTACTATTAAAGACTTTGCCCATACGAATTAATCTTTGTACCTTTGCAACAAGAACCAATAGATAATGTTACTTGGCATTGCTAAGAAGTTACCAATAAAGTATATGAAAACAAGGATAAATCGGATACTTATTTCGTGTTGCCTGTTTGTTGTGGCAATCAACGCTTTTGCGTCATTTCCACACCCTAAGAACGTGCATATCGAGTTGCATTACAACACCTCCTCCACAACAAATGTTGTTGGCACTTCACGAAAGATGGCAATTATGCCTTACACGTATTTTTATCTGAACGACCTCTATAGCAACGATGAGGTGAAAGTCGGTTCTGAATACTATAAGGATGGAGTGGCGAGTCTTGATTTCAATCTCAGTCATCCGCTCTACGATGAACTGATTCCCGGAGGACATAACAAGATCCCTTTCTATGTCGAGCCTGGTGATACGCTCTATATAAATGTTTCGAAAAACGGGCTGGTTGAATCTTATGAGCGTAAAGGAGGAAAGAAGGTAAAGTTTGAGAATCTGCTTCTTCATGACATCTCAAACCAAAGTTTCTATACTGAAAAGGAATTCAACGAGGACAAGCAGGATGCTCGATTTCCTCAGTTTGTGAAACGTGTGATGAGCAGAATGAACGTCGTTGTTGATAGCATAAATCACATTGCCGACACTTATAAGTTCAGTCAAGAAGAACGACGTTTGGCAGTCAATAACGCCAAGCTTCAGTTTGCTCTTTGGCTCTTCGAATTTGCACCATTCAAGTCGATGGAACTGAATAATTATTCTGATTCTCACATAGGTGGTTGGCAGTCTCGTCCATCACAAGAAAACGATATTGCCGACATACAAAATATCGATAATTATGCCTTCATCCGACAACTCCCTCTCAACGACAGCACATGTCTCGCAAGCCGTTATTTTCCTAGGTTTATGACCAGTTACGAGCACACTTATTTTCTCAATTACGACCAATATCTTTACTACGGAACATCGTCCCTTGCACAAGCCCGAATGGACTCTGCTTTCATTGCAAAAGACATGAAACTTACGGGTTCGCTTCGCCCCTCATTATTTATGGATGTGGCAATGCAACGCAAGCATTTTCAATCTCCAGATATTGATGATGGCAGTATCAAACTTCAGGAGGTGCAGGTGCTTGGTGTGCAAGGCAACTATTACAAGGGAGTGACTACCGAAGACATGGTTTCGTGGAGACAAAACCAGAAGCCTACTCTTGTCGAACAAATTACCAGTCCTTCATATTGGATTTCTGGAAGGAAGAAATATAAGAATCGAGAACGTGCCAAAGCCCTGATCAAGAAAATAGAGGAAGAGGAAGCTGCAGATCAAGCCGAACGTGATGCTGTTATGAAAGCATACGAAGAGGAGATGAAACAAAAAGAATCGCTCCTAAAGTGATGGCTTTATAGACTCGCCTACGCTCATAGAATGCTGACGGAACCCAATCTCTACCAACTGTGTCCTCCGCCACCACCAGAACCACCGCCAGAATAGCCGCCTCGCGAACCTCCAGCACGTCCGCTGCTACCACCCGAAGCGGATTTGTAGTTCGTGACAGAGGTTGCGATGTTTGAAGTCCATTGGCTCTTGTTCACACAATGCGAGATGAGTGAGATTGGGGTGTTTCCAAACTCTTGCAGTTCCTTGACAGACAGATTCTCAAACTTTGCAGCCCACTCATCTACAAGACCGAATGCCATGGCATAAGGCAGGATATCGTAGAAGTATCGCTCATCCTCATCGACCAACATACGCAAGCGATTCACCTCGGCAGTCTGGATAAACTCCTTCAAACCTAAAATCTCAGCAAGACGTTCACGTCTATAGGCGGTCATTCGGTACAGTCGTCGCAAGAAGATGATGACCACCAGCATCGCTACCATCATGCCAAACAGCAACTGATCGGGCAAATAATTATCGCCTGCAGCAGTGTGGGCACTCAGAGCCATCGTTATCGCTATGAAGAGGCCGAAGACAGTCACTATCAGTTTCCAAAGCGATGTGATTCCCAAGAAAAAGGTCGTGAAATGAATCCTGTCCTTCAAGAATGATCGAGCCCTGTAAGCAGCCATGATGAGGATTGCCAGAATAACATTGATCAGACCGCCCACAATCCATCCGTCCGAATCTACCTCTGAGAAGCAATAGGTAAGCGACAGCGTGAAAGTGGACAGAACCAAGAGCCCTAACGACTCAAAGCGGTTGAGTTTGCCATCATATTGCTTCTTCAATGCTTTCTTGGCACGTTCCCAGGCAGCACCGAAAGCAGTCGAACTATTGCTCACATCGAAGGAGTCACCCTTGGCAAAGAAGGCTGTGAAGAGTATCGTCTGATATTCAGGAGCATCTGCAGGCAGTGGCTTAAGTTTATGGAGCACAGTCTTTTTGCCATCGTTCTCGATTGAGATATGTCCATGAGCGGCAAACCAAGGAATCATCGAGAGCAAGTCTTCATCATCCACCTCACCATCAACCAGCGAACCGATATCAGCAGATGTGAGGTCTTTTCTTGGTCGGAAAGTGACCACCGAAGCCACCTTCTCATCTCCCTGCAACTCCCTAAATAATAATATGATGAGGAACAGTATGGTGATGGCAGATGTGGCCAGTGCTAAATAATAGTATACGGTATTGTAGTCGTCGGTGGGGAAATATCCCTCAGGCAATGGCAGATCGATGGTTACTCCCCAAAGGGCTGGCAAACACGTCACACTACCCTCGATAGTATGATAGTCGGCAAAATCAATCAAATCGTGAGCTCTGTCATCGTTTGCCCCCTCTTCGCCCACATAGATCTTGAGTTTGTCCCATGAGGCATCGGGCACCTCCTTGTCGAAGTGAACAACGAAATGCACAGAGTCCATCGAGCAATACCATGCCGTACCGACTATCGAGTGATAGAAGAGGTCGCTTGCCAATACACGATCGTTTGGCAATTTCAACTGATAGCGAATCTGGTAGTGATGCTTTCCCTCAACCCAAACATCAGGCGAGCCAATCTTCACAGCCTTGATTTCCGCATGGTTTTCTACCGTAAATTCTTCTTCAGGCACTTCGATATATCCGAACTTCTCTTCCGTACGTTTCAACTCATACTTCGATCTGTCTTGAGCCTCCGAAACGTCACGGTTCATATAGAATCGCTTCGGAATCTCACGTACAATGCCATGCCGAGGCTTCACAAAGTTGGCATATATATCCTCCACAATGTCGTAGGTGCGGTCAGCATGCACAGTGACGTCAACATTCATCAATTCGATGTAGTACCCGTCTTGAGCGTTTGGCTCCCAGTCAAAAGCCTCCTCTGCTTCTGTCGAGTCAATTTTCGTCGAATCAATTTTCGCAGAATCAATAGGTTCAATTATGGTTTTATCCAGTCCGAAGGAAGGCAGACAGATAGATAGAAGCAGTAAAAGGGGGATGATGTATTTATTCATAAAACTAATTGTATGACAAGTGTCTGTCAGGTTTTCTTTGCTGCAAAGATAAACCTTTTTTCCCAAATTATATTGCTAACAAAATACAAATTTGTATATTTGCACTCGATTAGCTTCCTAATCATCCGTTTTTTGAAAATGAAGTGCAGCATTAAATACATCTTACTATTAACTGTTTTTGCATATACCCTATGTGCGAGCGGGCAAAGCATTTGCGTTTTGAGTGGACCACCGGCTATGGCATCAAATACGAATTCTCCCATCTTAACGCTGCTGGTCACAAATACTTCCTCAATACTGCAGAACAATTCATTAAGGGATTATAATGCCATTTGGACCTTCGTGTAAAATAATTTTACGCACTTACGTAAAAGTTTTTTACAACAGCATCCGCAGCATATAAAAAATGATTGCCATAACCTTCGATGTTTGTACCTTTGCATCAAATAAAAGAATTATCAACTACAAACATCGACTCATTATGGCAGAAACATTAATTTCATTCGGACCTTGGCTGATAATGTGCATCGGTCTTGCAATCCTTAGAGCTATCGACAAGTAAGCTATTCTTGCCTTTCCCCTTCCGGAAAGACAGGAATAGCTATTGTGTCGGCCCATAAAAAACATTACGCTTTCTTGCTGATTTGAAGCAAAGTGATATCATCGCTTTGTTCTGCTTTGCCCACAAATTTCTCCACATCATTCAGAGCGGCATGGAGATAATCTGCAGTTGATGACGATAGGGTAGAGAGGAGACGCTCTTCACCAAAATATTCCTTCCGCATATTCTTGGCCTCAGTAACGCCGTCGGTGTAGAGCAGAAGCGAATCACCATCTTGCAAATCAATACTTTCTGCCTTGAATGGGTACTGTTCCATAAGGCCTAATGCGACATTAGGACGCATCTTGATGAATTCTGCCTTTGCATCTTTACGGAGCAATACAGGAGAGTTGTGACCCGCATT
>DCIW01000040.1:9803-12348 GCA_002317225.1 Prevotellaceae bacterium UBA1716
GGATTGTTCGCAGCAAGCACATTGTTCATCTGGCTGACCATCACGTCTGGCTTGTCAGAACAAGTACAAGCATTGCGGAAGAGAGAGACAACTTGTGTCATAAACATCGCTGCCGCCATTCCTTTGCCCGAAACATCACCTATGCAAAACAGCAATTTTCCATCTTTCTCAAAATAATCGTAGAGATCACCTCCAGCCTCTCGAGCAGGACGAATGAAGGCTTCCATTGTAAGGCTGTCGGTTTGCAGAACCGGTGCTTTCAGCAATGACTGTTGCACATTTGCTGCCAGTTTTATTTCCTCTTCGGCAGCAGCTTTCTGTGCCAGTTGGTTCTTTACCTGACGGAAGACAACAACACAACAGATAAGCATCAATAACATTCCTATTGCAGAAACAGCAAGTATGATAACGCGTGTGCTTGTAACACTATCATAGATAGCTTTTTTGCTGCAAACCGTGATAATCTCCCAAGGAGCATGAGTAAGATTGTTATGGTAGACAAAGTAGTCCTGACCAAGCCATGATACAATGTCATGATGCACAGAATCAGTAACTTGGCAATAGTCTTTGTCGCCACTCTTCAAGAAGGCGGTATAGTCGCTGATATTCTTGAATCTCTCCTGTAATCTGTTTGTTGAGAATATCAGATTGTCATTATTGTCAACAGTGAGAATAAAAGAATTTTCTTCACCATAAGGAAGGGATTCTGTGAGTCCATTACACAGCACATCAAGATTCACGCTGATAGCGAAAGCCCCAAAAACGCTCCCATCCTGACGTCTGATGGGAACGTAGTAGTTAATGGTCTTTCCATACAGCGAAGAAGCCTTTGAAGGAAGAGACCATTTGCAATGTCCTGTCTTGATTGCTTCCTGGTATGATTTTGAATGTAGGAAGTCATATTTGCCTACAAGATTCTGGTGTGTGGTGTCATTTTGAACTATCAGAGGAGCGAAACCCTCTTCCCCCTTATCGGGATAGACCGAAGGATCAATAAGAAACGCAGCACTCTGGGTATGGGGGTTCAATTTCACGAAATCGTTCAAACTCTCATAGACATAATTCTTAAATCGTGGCAACTCTAAGTCACTAATATATATCAAGGTGTCTGAATGATCGTCACTCTTGTGTATGTCGTAGTAGAAAATACCAGAGAGGAAACAATGCACAGCCTTCTCCCTGACGAGAAGGTTAAGATCCATACGTCTTGTCACTTCTTGAATCTGGAGGTCGTTGGCTTTGTCTGCCTCATGCACGGTCTCTTTGTTCATGTAATTGTTTGTGACAAAGAGAGTAACAATAAAGACGATTAGTGCGGATGCAAGGATAAAGATGCTACGTTTCATGCCTTGGATGTAGTGGGGGGGAATGTTAGATGTTGATTTTTACTGTTGTTATGTTTTTTCGATCAAGATACTCATACGAGATGTCGTTTGCAGCTCCATTAGTTATCATCAGACCATAACCTTTGTCCTTGTTCTCGATAGGATTGAAAGGCACACCGTCGTCGGTAAGTGTGAAAGTGATGGCGTCGGGAGAGATGACAAGACGCACTTTTGCCTGCGTCTCGTCATCCTTATGTTCGCCATGACGTACTACATTTGACATCAGTTCCTCTGCAATGACACGCATCTTGAAGATAGCGCTTTGAGGAAGTTGTTGTTCACGAAGCCAAATCGTAATTTGGTCAAATGCTTCATGCATCTCGTCGGAGGTGTGATGATAAGATAATTCGAGTTGTGTCATTTTTTTATCGTTTGTCTTCAAAGAAATTCATTGCGGCAATAGCCTTGATGAAACGTGCTACATAATCCCATGAAGTGACATTCCAGTGGAAACCAAGACGAGCAAGGATGCTGTTTGTATAACTGTTGTCTGCCTGGAGATAAACCATATTGCTCTTGCCTTTTGCATAAGCAAGCATTGACTGCAGAATCTTTGCCTTTTCTGGATCCTGACCAGCCTCCTGAACGAGAGCCTGGAAGTCTTCGTCCTCAATCTCAGTAATGTCAGTTCCTAATGTTTGTGACATTTCGCGAACCACATCGCCAAGTATGATGCTGTGATTGTTGACTGGATGGAAGATGACGCATTCCTTAGGTGTGGAAGCAAGCAGGATGATAGCGTGAGCAACCTCGTCGATAGGAGAGAACTCCATTGTGCTTGAAGCAGAAGAGTAGCTGATAGCTCCGAGCATCTGGAAGATATGGAGGCGACCCATACTTGAGTTTGAACGGAAATTGATCTGGAATTCACCGTCAGTAACTCGAGGAGAGAGATTGCCAAGTCGAACTACCTTTGCGTTAAGTCCCTTATTGATAATCGCTTCGAGAACGATACGCTCAGCAATGAACTTAGAATGTGTGTACTTGCTTGTAAGACTCTGTCCGATGAAGTGCATCTGCTCTGAGTAGGCGATGTTTGCCTCAGGCTTGTCGCTTGCATATTCACCAGCAGTACTGTTAGTGCTTGTCTGGATAAGACGAGCTCCAGTCTTGAGACAGAAGTCAACACAGTTCTGAAGACCACCGATGTTAATGTCCTC
>DCIW01000047.1 GCA_002317225.1 Prevotellaceae bacterium UBA1716
AAGTATGCAGTTCTCTCTGATATCCTCGGTGATGAAGACCACCTTGGTGATATGGACTTCAAGACTACAGGTACAAAGAACGGTCTTACTGCAACTCAGATGGATATCAAGTGCGATGGTCTTTCTTACGAGATTCTCGAGAAGGCTCTCATGCAGGCAAAGGCTGGTCGTGAGCACATCATGGGTGAGATGATGAAGACTATCTCTGAACCACGTGCTGAACTCAAGCCACACGTACCACGTATCGAGCAGATTATCATCCCAAAGGAGTTCATCGGTGCAGTTATCGGTCCTGGTGGTAAGATTATCCAGCAGATGCAGGAAGACACTCAGACTACAATCACAATCGAAGAGGTTGATGGTGTAGGTAAGGTACAGATTTCTGCTCCAGGCAAGGATGCTATCGAGGCTGCAATGGCTAAGATCAAGGCAATCGTTGCTA
The DNA here is from genome assembly GCA_002317225.1 of Prevotellaceae bacterium UBA1716. GTDB lineage: Bacteria > Bacteroidota > Bacteroidia > Bacteroidales > Bacteroidaceae > Minthosoma. The sequence goes on from DCIW01000047.1 coordinate 443, forward strand.
TCCCTGAGGTTGGTGAAGTTTACAAGGGTAAGGTTCGTTCAATCATGCCTTACGGTTGCTTCGTAGAGTTCCTCCCAGGTAAGGAAGGTCTTCTCCACATCTCTGAAATCGAGTGGAAGCGTCTTGAGACAGTTGAAGAGGCTGGTATCAAGGAAGGTGATGAAATCGAAATCAAGCTTCTTGATGTAGATCCAAAGACTGGTAAGTTCAAGCTTTCTCATCGTGTACTCCTCGAGAAGCCTGCAGACTATGTAGAGCGTCCACAGCGCGAGCGTGGTCCACGTCCAGAGCGTGGTGATCGTGGTCCTCGTGGTGATCGTGGCGATCGTCGTGGTCCACGTCCAGAGCGTGGTGATCGTGGTCCTCGTCCAGAGCGCCATCACGATGCTCCTGCTCAGGAAGCTGCTCCAGCACAGGAAGCTCCAGCACAGGATGACAACAAGTCTATCCTCGATGACCTTCTTGGATAAAAAGACAACGGACTAAGGACAAAGTCCAAATAAATAGAAATAGCACTCAGGCATAAATGCTTGGGTGCTATTTTATATCAACTCATCCGACTTTTAATCTTTTTACTAATAAACTGCTATAAACTTTCAACTTTTTGCTTTTCAACTAAGTTGAGCTCGCGAAACTTACCCCATCTTTTGCCTTATAATCAAGTCGGCGATGTCTGCTTTGGGACCGAGGGAGGGGAGGGCAGAGTCGATGAGAGGGGAGAAAACGAAGTTGGCAATATCCTTCATTCCCTCAATCTGCTGTTTCCACTCAGCCACAGCATCACCATCAAATTGGCATATCTCCGCGGCAATGTCATTAAGATTGTGGAAGATGGAGTAGTCGGAGTGGGATGGGGTGTGGTTGAAGTAATAACAACAAGCAGGGCTCGAAATGAATCGGGCCCTGCTTTGGTTGTAAATATGGGGAAGTATGGATGCTTATTACTTCTTCATGTACTTCTTGCCGTTGATGATTACGATGCCGCGGTAGTTCTTGTCTACGAGAACACCTGATGTGCTGTACATCTTCACGTCTGGGTTAGTGGCGAGGATGTTTTCGATAGCGTTTGCCTTGGTCGAAATCTTGAGGTCGGTGTATGAGGCAACATTACCCTTCGAATCGTATACATTGATGCTGATAGTATACTCTTCTTCTGCATCGAGACCTACGAGAGTGTAAGAGGTATCACCGAAGATAATAACACTGTTCGAAGAACCGTTCTTTGCCTTGTAAATAATCTCGTATTTGAGATCAGCAGCAGCAGTCTCGTTGTCGGTTGCAGCATTCCAAGTGAGGGTGATGCTTGAATCTGTGCTCTCACCCTTGATCTTTTTGTCTGAAGGGAGGGTAGGAGCCTTAGTGTCGGCTTCGCCTGGAATGATAGTTACGTTATAAACTGTGTTGAGGTACTGATCGTTGAATGTATGGTTGGATGCGCTGAAGGTAGCGCCTTCAGGTGATGAGATGTGGCTGTCGGTCATGGCTAATGTACCGATGTAGGCTGCACAAATCTTACCACCAAATGTTACAGTAGAGCTCTTGATGTTGACGGTTGAGTTAGGGGCATAAATGCCATATTTGCCTAATGTTGCTGACAGGGTAGTGTTGTCGACTGTGAGCGTAGAGTTTGTGAGGTTGATGACTTCGTCGTCCTTGCTTGAGAGTGAAAGCGAACCTGTACCCTTGATAGTGACCTTTGCATTCTTGACAAGCATTGCATTGCCCGATTCGGAGATGTTGATAGAGTTATAGCCCTTCAATACGATGGTTGCATCCTGCTCGATAACAAGACCGTAGATATCGCAGTCGCTGAAGTAGTAGCCGTCGAGTGTGAGGGTCTTAGTGCTGTGGTCGTAAACTGCACAGCCATCACCTTCGATATCTGCAGCGGTGAGGTTGCTGATGAGTCTGCCACCAAGGCTGATTGCATAGAACTCTTCAGGAGCAATCTTAACTTGGCTGACTGTGATGCCTCCTGCGTCGGTTACGGAACCGTTGCTGTTGAACATACCACCAGCAGGGGTTACGATACCTGCAGACTTGAATGTGAGTGACTTGAGGTTTGTGATGGCTCCGAGGGCAGCCTTTGCAGTTACTGTGGCATTTTCGATTACGAGCGAACCGTTCTTTGCATTGCCCCAGATGGCGTATTTCTCCGAACTTTCAGCGTTGATGGTACAGTTCTTGATTGTAAGAGTGTTGCCGTAAGGTACGATTGCATACGATGTGGTAGAGCAGTTGAGCACTCCTGATGTGCCTGATGCAGACTGGATTGTTGCGTTCTTATTTGTCTGGATGCAATAGTCGAGGTCGGTAGTGATCTTGTTTGTTCCCTTAAGACTGATGGTGATAGGGATGCCTGCATAGATACCATATTCGCTCTTAGGAGCATTGATAGTGGCTCCATTGAGGGTGAGCGTACTTGTAGAGCTGTTGTACGATACCTTACCATCACCGAGGATGTCGCTTGCATTCTTGCTTGTCACGTTGACACCGCTGACAATGATGTCGTACTTATCAGGTGCGGTACCTGGCAGAATCTGAATGTCGGTACAGAGTTTGCTGCCTACCACATAGCCGGAGAGGGCTTGGGTTGTGCCGTTGAATGTTGCGTTCGAAGGTGTGTCGACGTAGCAGCCCACAAGTGTCTGCGACTTGTATCCATAATAAGCAGCCACCGAACCATGTGCCTTAACGCTTGAGTTGTTGACCTTTACGCCCAAACCGTTGCTGTAGCTTATAGACAAGAATCCGTATTTGCCTGATGACTCGACTGTACAGTCGGCAATGCTGAACTCAGCAAGGTGGCTTACACCAGAACCGCTTGGTGCACTGATTATGAGCTTACCGTTCGAAGAGCTGATCACCTTTGTGTTTACCTGGAGATTCATACCATTCGACTTCAACGAATTGATGCTGTTCGAACCTATAAGGTTGATTCGGAGCACCTTGTTGGTTATCTTGTCAGTATAGATACCATTACCGTCGTTAGCGATGCTTGCATTATTGAGTGTGAGGGTGTATGTGCTTGGGTCGAAACTTACCTGGCCGTTGTTCAGGCTACTCTGATTGTCGCTGGTAATTTCGGTGCCTCCTACGTAGATACCATACTTGGTTGGAGCAGCGGTGGTGAACTTAAGGTCTTGATAGAATGTTCGATTACCATTGCTATCCGTTACTCTCAGTCTGAGTACATAAGTTGTGTTTGACTCAAGATTAGAGATTGTAGTATAGAGTTCGGAGCTATTAACGTTCAAATCAAGGTCGTAGTTCTGTATCCATGTTCCGTCCACTGTGGCACCCTTATGCAAGAATACGTGGTACTTAATTTCTTTGTATGGAGTGAAGTTGTCAAATGCCTCGTAGAACTTAACTTTTACCGAGTTAGGACCTGATTCTGCAACCGTCACGGCATCACCATAATTGAGGAATGGTGGGATATTATCCTTACCCTTAACCACAGTAAATACCGTTGCGTTATCTGACAAATAATGCAAGTTTGTCAAGAATCCATTTTCAGGAGCCTTCATGAAGCATCCATAATATTTGAGAGTTAAACAATTGGTAAGTACTTTGCCACTTGTTGATTCAGCATTGACATTTGCATTGACGAAGGAGAATGTTGTGTACTTGTTAGCATCGCCCTGTATAGCGTTAGCAGAAGTGTTGGCTACCTTGATGTTTACGGTACAATCCTTAAATGTAGTCTTGTACAAATCGGTTGAACGGAATGCACTTGTCTGGCTATTAAGGCTTTGGATGTCGAGCGAACCGGTTCCGTCTGGAGAGTAGATGAGAGCGGAGTCAACATCTTCCAAGAGTGCAAGACAGAGTGCATTGTATTTGCCTGAGTGGGTAATCTTGTTGGCTCCTACCAACTTAAGCTTAAATGCCTTGGTTGAAGTGGAAGTGTTCATGTGGTTTACCGCGATACAATTACTAACGCCGGATGTAATGTCGACACCATTGAGAGCCAACTCGTTGGTTGATGCGTTGAACGACACCTTGCTATCATTCTTTGAGTCACCGGCCAAGATATTGCGAGCGTTGAGTGAAGTCACCTGAGTGCCTGCAATGTAAATGTCGTATCTTTCGATATCAGTCTTGACGTTGGTTACGAGAGTTCCGTCCATGGTTCCTGAACCATCGGATTTGTAACCATTGATAGCATAACCAGATACATAGTGGCATTCGTTCAAAGTCACTTTTTTGAATCTCAATGCACCATAGCCTGCTGCACCTTTCACGTCGATAGTACTTCTTTCGATCAGACATTCTTGTGTTGTAGCAGAATTATGAGTGCCGATACCATAGCCTCCTGCTTCAATAGTTAATTTGAGACGGTTCATCGAGAAATTTGCAGTATTCACAATATCAATACCCGAATAACCTGTTTTTGTCGCTTTGAGTGTGAGGGTACCATTGTTTTTTTCATCAGACCAGAGGTGAAGTTCTCCTGTGCCTTGGTGATAGATACAATGACCGGCTGATGATGTGAATACATTATTGCCCAGGAATTTCAATTCAATCTCTTCTGTCATTCCTGTTGTAATATTTACGATTGGGTTAGAATACGTAATATTAGCATTTTTGAAGACCAATAAGTTGGAGGTGTTGTAATAGATAACAGTACCATCACCAAGCACGTCCGACCTGTTGGCATCTGTAACCTGAACTCCCTTAACATAAATAGGGTAAGTTGCTGCGTTAACTGCGATGGCAGTAAGCATCAGGATTAGGATAGTAAAAATTTTTTTCATAACTATCATGGTTAGTTGTTAATATAAAAAATGATTAATTGTTTCGCTTTTTTGAGAATTTGGATAAATCAGTATTTCCCTCTTATATATAAAGAGGTATGTGAACTTGATTTCTGGGTGCAAAATTACGATTTATTCCTGAAAGTCCTTTGCACTTTGCATACATTCTCTTGCACTTTGCGTTCAAAATGCATGTTTCTACACTTAAAACAGGCTTATTTTGCGTTCGGTTTGTTTGTAACCGAACATTTTCCGAGTTATTGAAGAAGTACCTTTTTGCCGTTTACTATTGTTATGCCTTTGTGGAGGGCATTAACGGGCTGCCCAAGGAGGTTGTACATCTTAGTAGGACTTAAAGGGTAGGAAAGGAGAGGGGAGATGTGGGTGGTGATGGTGGTCTCGCTGAAGTCGGGCGAATAAACCCGTGGTCGTGCGAGTGTGCCTGATTGGGTGGATGATGGAGTGGAAGTGGGGGAGAGGGACGATGATTCGCCTGCGTTGATGATGTGGTATACATGTCCGCTGGTGCAGTTGACTCCATCGAATCGTTGGGTCAGGATGGTTCCATCGGTAGCATAGAGGCGTATCTCGATGATTTTTCCATTCAGATCGGTGGGAGCAGACATCAAGTATGCAGTAAGGCGATTGCCTGCCTCTATGGTGATATTGTTCAGGTTGAGGGTGAGGGTGGAAGACTTGTCTATGGATGTAAACGCCTGGTTCTTAACGTTCATCATAGCATGTGTGGTGAATAAAGCTTCATCTGCAGAAAGGGTAAGGCTGCAGAAGGTGTTTGTCATTTCTATCGGCACTTCTACACAGAATATGCACCCCTTATGCTCAAACGACAAGTCGGCACGAGAGTTCGCAGTTGTGAACTTCCCCATTTGATAATCGTAGTCACGGAGATGGCTCAAGTCCCCATTCTCCATCTGGGTTTGCGAAGCATAATCGGCAGGTATCGCACCGAAATCCAACGCATAATTCTCGCTCCTGTAAGGCGAATAAGCATAATAGTCGGCATCAGCCACAAGCGAGAAACCGCTCTCAGCCCATCCGTAATGGCTATCCACAGCATCGGGAGTCACCCTGTGCTTCACAAGAGTGCCACCCGATGTGTATATTGCCACATAGTCATTCTGCTGCCACGCAAACACTATCCCCCCATCCTCCTGCATATACGAACCCGCAAGCATGCCATTCGATATGAGGGATAATATGAAGATGGAAAGGAGGTGTTTCATGGGGGAAGAGGATTACTTGTTCAGTTCGCTAACAGGTATTTTGATGATTGGACGTACGCAGACACCGGTGTAACGAGAGCCCTTGGAATTGGTTTTGAATTTACCATTATCAGTGTTACCCCAAATCATCCACATCTTTTCAACCGAAGCATCGTATTCTCCTGCAGTTCTAGTCATACACGCAACATTGCCAGTAGACTGTGCTGTAGTGGTACTCCTTTGATCCATATATCCACACTTTGGGAAAGCTGCTTCGGAAGACTCAAAGCCAGACTTTGTACCTGTGGCCAATACATATCCATTTGTGCCACCGCTTTCGCTGACAGTTGTTGTTGCAGCAATCATTTTTTCTGCATCAGCTTTTGTCGGCATCTGCCATCGGCTATCCCATTTGCCCCAATTAACTTTTGCTGCATCATATTTATCTTCGAGCTCCAATGACCAATCCGATGTAGTGTTATATTTGCCATTATACAGTCCATCTCTATACACAGCGAGAGTCTTATACGTATCTGTAGTGTATTTTACATCCACATATGGTTCAGTTGCTCCCCAAGCCAAATACCATCCCAACTGTGTTCTCGCATATTGTATCATATCGCTCATTACAGGATATTGGCCATTGTATGTAACATAAGATGCAAATGTCTTTTCTGCACCAAGGTTGAAAGGTGCCCAAAGGGTTGCATATTCCACTCCATCGATAGTTTCGCGAATACCGAAATCAATAGAGTATTTTACAAGATTGCTCATAACAAGACGTTCACAATCATCTGGGTTCCATTGTGTTGTTTCCTTTAGCACAGGGCGAACCATTGTACCACACTTATTCTCAACATCATTTATAGATACGGTACAATCTGGCTTTATCTGCAAATTCTTGTGTTTGCCTGCAGAACTAAATGTACCCGAAGTGTAATATGTATTATCTGTTGACCATGCAGAACTATACAAATTATCTGACACATAACCAGTTGTGAGCATAGTGATGCTCTTATCTGTATAGCCTTCAACCTTGCTGGTGAGTTTATATACATAGATGTTTTTATATTCCTTCGGATTTGAACCGTTGATACTTGTTGCGGTAATGATGATAGGTCCCGTTTTGGTAATTGTTACATTATTCTTCAACTCATCAAAGTCTGCCTGTGTAGGCGTTTCCCAATGTCCACCCCACAACATCTTTACAGGATCGTTTGCTGTGCCGCTAATATTGGAAGTGAAGAGGGTATTACTCTCATCGATATAAGTAGAAGAACTGTATGAGTCCTTTTGCCATAATTCGCCCCACGCAAGACGTGTGCCCCATTTCTGCTCAGCCTCAAGAATCTGCTCTTCGGTCATTGCACCACCAAGTTCTGCACCAAGATTGAATCGTGCCCACTTCACACCACTTGGAAGACCAAGATCGACTGCATAGTCCTCGCTGACTCGTGCGGTACGCACTGTAGAGTGGTAACCATTACCAATAGGGATATCGGTGCTGTAAGCAAACTGGCGAATGCCTGTGTTGCTGTTGCCTACATTATATGTTCCCGAAACGGAGAGTGTGCTCGCATTGGCATCGTTGAGTATATAGCGGTAATGAGTGACATTGTTGCTGTCTGTTGTCTTGGTTGCCTTGCTCCCGTATGTGGTAAGCCAATCGCAAGTGTTGAGATTGTAGCTGTTGAATATGTCGATCACACCATACTTATGTTTGAAAGTGAGCGTGGTGACACCATTGGTTCCTGGTTCGGTAGCACCAGTATACATCCAGTCGGTAGCAGCATTAGTGCTTTGGTCTTCGGCTGGTGCAGTCAGTGCATTATCAATGGCAACCTGAGATGTAAGATTGTCAAAGTCAGCACTGTATGGTGCATATGCATAATACTTGTATCCCATCTTGTGGACGGTGGTCTTGACCGAAGACAGAGCATTCCACACCTTACCATCAGGAGTGGTGATTTTCATATTGCGAAAGCCATCTACCGTGTTTCCGTCTGCATCGATAACGAAGAGGCCAAAGGAGTCGCCTGCCTTGAAATCGCTGTTGTTGTTCTCTGCTTCAAGTGCATCATTTCCTTTAGATGCACCTCGTGTGGTGAGTGTACTTTCTGGTGCATCAAGTACATTCACGTTGAAGGTCATATCACCTACTGAGGTGGTGCTATCACTAATTATGGTGTCATCGCTACATGCTGTGAGCATGCTTGCGATAAGCAGGAATAGTGGGAGTGATTTATATTTGTAAGTCATAATATTCTTCTTCCTATGGATTTACTGTTATGTTTGTAGCACGAATCTTCATGCCTTTTGCACGTGCTGCCTTAGCCTCAGGTGTTGTGTCATCGCTTGTCCAGTTGCTACCTCCATATACTGGACGTATCTGCATGCCTGTGTAGCGGTGACCATCTTGAGTCAGGCCATCCTGTCTTACATTTGCTTCATAAGGAATGGTAGGTGTCATCGGTGTTGCAGTACGATTCAGACGAATCTCCATATAGCTGCAACAGTCATTTTTTTGATGTGATGCACTACTTGCAAAATAGTACATTCCACCGTATGCTGGTTGATATCCATCATTCGCTGCAAATGGATGCTGTCCGTTTACAAACATCTCAGAAAAATCTTTTTCGTTTCTTATTTGGTACTTACCATTTCCGTCACGACTATTGATGGCAAGCATATCGATGGACCAGTCGGTCCATGTGCCACCAGGGAAATAGATATACGCACCGTTCTTCCTACTTGTGAACTTGAATATGGCTACAAGATATCGGATAGGGCGTTGGTTATCGGTGCCATAGTACTCTGTATTGTAGCGGTGCTGATTAGCAGTTTCGCGTACCCATGGTGCATAGCGATAGTTATCCTCGTAGTAATAACCAGCAATAGTGATGTCACAGTTAGCAACGAGTTCCTTAATCTCATTCTCGTTAGGCAGACGCCATTCTCCCTTCCAAAGTTGTGAACGGACAATATCGTATTGTGTTCCCGCAATGTTGCCTGAGATAGGGGCAATTGTATAGCCAGGGTCGAAGTAGGTGTTTTTGTAGTAACCCAGCTTTGAACCTGCTGCTAATCCTGTTTTTGTCTTCCCATCCTCAGAAATAGATGAATAAGTGCCTGTGACGTTACCATTAGTATCCAATATGAGTGCCGGTTTCTCATACTTCGTATACATCTCGCCCCAAGTGTAATAATCACCGCGGTCAAACTCGCGACATTTGCTTAGAGGCTCTGTAGCAGTTACATTTGTTATGCCTTCCGCTGCATCAATTGCAGGGGATACATACCACGATGTGTTGATGTTTTGTGGTTCACGCGAACCGAGGTTGTATTTAGCCCATATAGTACCCGATGGGAATCCCATATCAACACCTGCTGTCTCATAACTCTCGGTAGGATTGCCTGCAATAGCGACTACAGATACGGTGTTCTCCTTCAGTGCAGGGCGAGCTTGCCAGAAGTCGGTTACAGCTGTTTCTACTGTAGTGTTACCATCAGTTTCGGTGCTCTTATTGTTTATCAAACCAAATACATTGACGTATCTTCCACTTACATCTGATTCTTCATCATCGGGAACCATAAGGTAGCGATAAGTGTATTCGATATGGTCTACAGTTCCATCTTCCTTATAGATAGTAACAGGATCGCTCGGATGCCAAAATTTCAAGTCTGCAGGCCTTTGAACGCTCAAGTTAGCACTATTATCATTGTAATAGACCTCCACCATTGCCATTGCGTGCTTGAAGGTGAAATTGAGCATACCGTTCTGAGGGGTAACAACTTGGGTGTAGAGAAGGTCGTGCATCACATAATCGTTTGTCTCGTGAACATACGAAAATCCTTCCTTATCCTTGTTGTTCTTATAATCAGCCTTTACCCATGTGTAGTAGTTGCTCTTCAGGTTTTCGGGCGATGTGAAAGGCTTCATTTTATTGATATCATAACCAGCAGATGCTATGGTGCTCGCAAACTCTGTTGGATTGATGTAAGGATAATACGCAAAGAATGTCACTCCTTCGTCTGCTGTCAATGTGTTTGCAACTACATTACCATTAGCATCTACTTGCTCCCAGAGTCCTGTCTTTGCAAGTCTGAATCGGATATTATCAAATTTGATAGCACCAGAGGCATCCACTCCGAACACTCCAATCTGCTCTCCTGCACCAAATTCGGTGTTGTACTTACTGTTGACCATAGCACGAGTGGAGACAAAATCTGTCTCTTGCTGTCCGAAGGCTAACTGGGTTGCGTTGATTTGAAGTCCTTTGCTATTGGTGATGCTTGTGGGCTCATCCAAATCGTTTGAGCAACCGGCAAAAATGGTTGCTAAACCTATTATATATAATATATATGCGAATTTGTGTTTCATAATTCAGTATTATTTGTCTTCAAGAAATAGGATTGGACGGATTGCGTAACCTAATGAACGGTCGGCATTTGTTGGTGCAAAAGGATCATTGGTGCCTTCGTGCCATGTCTTGTTTCCAGCAGTGTCTATGGTCCAACGGCCTTCGATTCGGGTAGTACTATAGGATACCGCTTGTTTTTTACCATCAGTTCCATTTGCTGCAGGAGTACTTGTCCAATAGTGGCAGACAGTAAGGTTCTGGAAGCCGTTGGTATCATAATAACCAGTAACAGGGAAGTAAATACGCTGTGTAGCATAGCCCTCGGTAAGAAGTGAATAGCCTGCCGCTGTCATATCAGTACCAAGTGCTGCATTGTCATTACGGCGGAATCGCCACATAGACTGATCGAAGTCCTCTGTCTTGATGGCTGCGTATGTCTGAACACATGTCTGAACAAGCACGTTCCAATCATTATCACTTGGAAGACACCATTTGTAGTTGGAATCTCCATATCGGTTCAGAACCATGTCACGACTGCCACCCTGAATGTCTTCATCTGCAGTATAATATCCATTATCAGTGCTTGACAAATAAGGCTGTAATGCTCCCCATTGGTAATACTGTCCAGGTGTGGTCGAAACCTTTGAACCAAGATTTGCAGTTGCCCAGAGCACCTTATATTTGGTGCCATCGACCACCTTACGAATACCGAGGTCGACAAAGGATATGTTCTGTGCAATGACTGACTCCTGACTCCATTGGTTCACGCTCTCTATAACTTCAACACTTGTCTTTTCTGTGCTCACATCATAGGTTTCGCAACTTGCAATCTCAATGGTTGAGAGTTCAATGCTCTTCTCGTTGAGCGACATATTGAAGGTATAGAGTTTGCCCGCTTCGAATTTCGAGTTGGTAATCTTTGAAGCAGAGAGTGTGAATGAGTATGTCAGATAATTGGTTTCGAGGGTGAAAGTGAGTTTCTTGTCGGTATATGCAGCACCATTATTTAATGGAAGAACATACATATAGAAGGTGCTCGTACCATTCTTCTGGATGGTGGCACCATCAGTTTCTCCTGTATTTACTTGAATATAGTTGTAATAGTTGTCCTTATTCGTTGGCTCTTCGATAGGAGTTGCATTGCCGGCAGTCCAGATAAGTTGGTTTGGAAAGATATTGCTTCCATCCTCCGATGCAACTTTTATGCTGGAGAGTTTGATGTCTGTATCTGTGTTGTCGGTTAGGCAAAAGCGAAGTACGGCTGCTGCTGAAGAGAACTTGGCACCAGTTGCAGTTATTGCATTGCTTTCTGCCGAATTGATGCTTGTCTGTGCATAGATATAGGAATAATCCTTGAATTCTTCGAGTTTGCCTGATGCACTCTGGGCGAAGATATTAGGCATTGGTAATGTTGCGGTCACACTTGTTGATGAAGAGGTGACAACTGCATTATTTGTGCTGTTTACTGGTGAAATACAATATACGGGATCGCCTGATTCTACAGGAATGGTATATGCAATCGCTCCACCATCATCATTTGCTGACAATGATAGTCCTTCGGTAGTGAGTTGGGCCTTTGTGGCATCATCACTCTTAGAAGTGACTTTAGTCTTGCTGTAATATTCTCCATTATAGAACGATACGAAGTTGCCTGCGTGCTTTACGGCTGTGATCACATCGCTGTTTGTATCCCATACGAAGGAGGCAGTGCCATCGTTCTCGTCTTGCCAATGGGCACGGGTGGTGAGGTCGGCAGATTGGTCACCTACAGGGATGGATATTTTTGGACCCTCGGCTGTGGATTTGTTATTGGACAAGTCATCAGACGAACATGATGCCAATAGCAAGGCTGAGATGGTGTATGTTAGTATTGTTTTGCGTTTCATCATCATTGGTATTTGTTTCATTATCATTATTCCCAATCGTTATCTCCAAAGGTACCACCATCGGTGAGACCAGTTCCTGTGAAGTATTCGGTGGATGTAATCGGTACGAGTGTGGTAGTGAAATCTACAGAATTACGCACTGTCCATTGGTAAAGATTGTTAGCCTTAAGATTTAGTTTGGACAGAGGTTCGTTTGACTTCCAGTAATGCTTTGTACCATCAGTATCATGACTGACAAGGTAAAGGTATAAGTCGGAGCGATTGCTCAAATCTACAGGATATACCATCATGTATGCAATGATATAGCCAATTCCATTCTTATAATAGTCGCTTTTGCTCATGTCAAGCCCCTTTGAGCCCCCAACGTTCCATTGCAATGTGATGGATTTGCTATAAGTGGCATTGCTGATAGTTCTATCCGACAACGAAAGATCTGCAGATGTAAGGAACACAGCCTCGTTACATCCTACTGAAAGACTTTCGAACACTTCTTCAGCAGGGCACATTACATAAAAACGGACTATAGCGCCTAAGCGGTTGAGCGTGAAATTTACATTACCACCATCGTTAGTCATTGTGCTTCTAGATACAAGATAATCGTAAGCGGATAGATGTGCAGAAGCGGCAGCCTCCGAAGCAATATACGAATCACCAATCAAACTTTTCTTTGCATTCTCAGTTGCTGTCTGACCAGTGTAATTGAGTTGGATGCTCGTAGTGATGTCTTTGTTTTGATAAGGACTATAAGCAATGTACTCTGTGTTGCCTGTTAATGCGGTAACTCCTGATGGGGGAGCGAACTTTCCCGTTGTGGTGTTGCTGCCTTCGGACAATGTGAATTGGAGTTGGGAACCATTCACTACACCGATTGCATCACCCGTGGTCCAGGTGAAATTCATCTTGCCATTACTATATGCCAAGGCAGAGCGTGTGAAGATTTCTTCTGCATCGCCCTGAATGCTGAGTGGTTGCATCGTGGCATATACCCCATCGCATGATGAAACGTCCGGTTGGCTCGAATCGGGCATGTCATCTTTGCCACATGAGGTGACAAGAAGAAGGAATGAAAGAATAGAATAAATATATTGTTTCATATTTGTAGTGTTTTGGGGGATAAAGGAAGACTACCAGGTGACATCATCGCCTGGTATATCGCCGATACGTTTCATGTAACTTTCACTGAAGTCTATGTCTTGAACCGAAATATCAGTAGTAGCCTCAGTTGAACTGGCATATACTCCATCATTTGGACTTGTGCATATAATATCCCCATCATCGAAATCCATGATATAGATTTCGGGGCAGAGGTATTTGTGCCTCTCATATCTTATAGTTTTTACCATGTGTAAAAGTAACTACTCAGCTATATTG
>DCIW01000019.1 GCA_002317225.1 Prevotellaceae bacterium UBA1716
TCTCAGTTGGGTCGCTAACCATTTCAGAAAGACGAGAGAGCGATTCGCACATACCGCCTACTTCACCAGCGATATACATGTTCCACATCTCATATCTGTTACCTGGACGAGCCTGACGCTGAGCCTTATCGCCATCTCGCTTGATATAAGTGCGATAGTGCATACGGTTCCATACCCAAAGTCCCATGTCCTTTGCAATGAGTTGTGCCTTATCAGCAACCTGGGCAAGAGTCAAATGTCCGTTAGGAGTTGTAAACGAATCCTTGTTTGTGTCACGCATAATGTTTGCTATGTCAATAAGACCCGCCAACTGCTTATGCACAGTATAATAAGGTGCCCATACACCTTCTTCATTATTATAAGGACGATAATCCTCGATGAGGCAGCAGTGAGAAGCAGGGATGGCATTCATGTAACCATAACCATACTTTGCGTAGTCCATTTTCTGCTCGTTCATGGCTTTCCACGAACCCTTCATCTTCTTGAGTTCTTCTTCAGGAGCATAGTCGCGAGCCTCGCGATAACGACCGAGGTTGTCATCATATACGAATGTACGTTCTTGGCATTCACGCATTTCATTTACCATACGCTCGATGTTAAGATAAAGAGCCTTCTTCTGACTCGCATCCTTTGCCGAAGCAAAAGCGAAAGCAAGAGCAGACATATAATGACCTGTACCGTGACCTTTAAGTTTAGTAGTTGGAGAATCCCAACCATCCGATTCTGTATAGCCTTCAGTTGGAAGACCATAAGTGTCACGATAGTTATAAAGTTGCTGAGTGATGTCAAGTTCCAAGAGGTGCTTGATAAGCATATCACGATTGCTTGTCAAACGATTCTCACCAATAATCTGAACATCAGAGAGTGGAAGAGGTTCTGCCTTAAACTTGTTTTCAGGAGTTACATATCCACCTTCCACTACCTTTACCTTGGCAGTTATAGGATAACCGTTGTCAGTTGTGTTGTCACCAATGATATAACCATTGACGGTATATTCCTTACCGACAGGATAGAGTTCTGGGTTTGCCTCTTGCTCCTCAGTTGAACGAAGAGAGTTGGCCCAACGAGTCTGTCTCCATTCCTGCTTCTTGTCGCTATAAGTCACAAGCACTTGGAAAGGCAGACGAGGGCAAGTTCCAACTGGTGATTCTACATATACAGACTCTACCTTCACGATGGAACGTTGCTTAGCCTTTGGTGCGGCAACGGGTGCATTCTGCATGTTGAGTGTGGTAGCTTCTGCTGGGGCAGCCATCAGCAAAGATGCCGCTCCGCAAATGATCAGTTTGAGATTTTTATTCATATAATATAATAAGGTATAAGTTTTCTTTTATAGTATTATGACAAGTTAATTCGGTAAAATGAGTAACTATTAGTTGCAAAAATACTAAAAAACTTAATAATAAACATCAAAAAAAACTATTTTGTTTTGTGAAGACTGAAAAAACATATATATTTGCTGAAAAATAAGTCTAAGACCATGCTTTTTGTGATTTTTTTCGCAAGGAAAAGTGAATATAGGTCTCGAGTAGATGCAAAATGCGACAAGGCATTGCGATAATGTGAGCAATAAGGAAAAGAGTTCGTATCTTTGCAATATCAAAAACAGATGACCCCGGTCGCTGTGATGATTAAACCTGATTAATTAACTTAAAGCATTACTCATTATGTTAGAATGGTTTTCTCAATTAAACGGAACGATGCAAGTGTTTTGGGCTTGTGCAATAGTAGGCTCAACTGTGTTCCTCGTTCAGGCAATACTGACACTCCTCGGTATGGATCATGATCTCGATATGGACACAGATGTCGACCTCGGTGATGGTGACACGATGGATATGGGCGGCGGTCTCTCGCTATTCTCAATCCGTAACCTCATCAACTTCCTTGTCGGATTTGGTTGGGGTGGAGTTTGCTTCTCAAGTGTGATATCAAACACCATCTTGCTCTCCATTATCTCGATACTCGTAGGCTTGTTGTTCGTGTGGATTTTCTTTGTAATCAAGAAGCAGACACGCAAACTCGAAAGCAACGGAGCATTCAATATCAACCTCTGTGTAGGTAAGGTGGCAGACGTATATCTCCGCATTCCTGCTGAGAACTCAGGCTTGGGCAAGATCCAGATTAGCGTGAACGGTTCAATCCATGAAGTGGATGCAATGACTGATGGCCCTGAGCTTGCTTCAGGAGCAAAGGTTACTGTGATAGAAGTAGTTGACAATTATCTTAAAGTAAAATAAATATTATGGATTTAATGTATTTAGTAGCGATAGCTGCCTTTGTGGCAATTATCCTCGTGGTATCAATCATCAACCGATACCGCAGATGTCCTTCGGACAAGATTCTCGTAGTTTATGGAACAACAGGCAACAAGGGTTCCGCAAAATGTGTTCACGGTGGTGGTACATTCGTATGGCCAATCGTACAGGACTATGCTTACCTCTCACTTACACCTATCAGCATTGATGCGAATCTCACTAATGCACTCTCTCGCCAGAACATCCGTGTTGACGTGCCTTGTCGATTCACAGTAGGTATCAGCACTGAGCCAGAAAGCATGACTGCAGCTGCAGAACGACTCCTCGGACTTACTGCAGGCCAGATTCAGGAACTCGCTCGTGATATCCTCTTCGGACAACTTCGTCTTGTCATCGCAACTATGTCGATTGAGGAACTTAACTCTGACCGCGACAAGTTCCTTGAGGCAATCTCAAGCAACGTGGAAGTTGAATTGAAGAAGATTGGTCTTCGTCTTATCAACGTAAACGTAACCGATATCAACGATGAGTCTGGTTATATCGAGGCTCTTGGTCAGGAAGCTGCTGCAAAGGCAATCAACGAAGCAAAGGTTCGCGTTGCAGAACAGGAGAAGATTGGTGAAATCGGTAAGGCTGAGGCAAACCGTGAAACTCGTATCCGTACTGCTGAAGCAAATGCTCAGGCTGTTCAGGGTGAAAATGAAGCTAAGGTTCAGATTGCCAACTCTGATGCTGTTCGTCGTGAACGTGAGGCAGAAGCACAACGTAAGGCAATCGCTGCTGAAAAGGTTGCATCAGCAAAGGCTCTCGAAGAGGCTTACTCAGCAGAGCAGAAGGCAGAAGAGGCTCGTGCAGAACGTGAACGTGCTACTCAGGCTGCAAACGTACTTGTAACTCAGGAAATTGAAAAGAAGCGTAAGATTATCGAGGCTGAGGCAGAAGCTGAAAAGATTCGTGTAAATGCGAAGGGTGAAGCTGATGCTGCATACGCTAAGATGGAAGCAGAGGCACGCGGTCTCTTCGAAATCCTCTCTCGTCAGGCTTCGGGTTATGACAAGATGGTACAGGCTGCAGGTGGTGATGCTAACAAGGCTTACATGCTTCTCCTCCTCGAAAAACTTCCAGAACTCGTTAAGACTCAGGTTGAGGCAGTTAAGGGTATCAATATCGACCACGTTACAGTTTGGGATTCAGGCAATAGCGCTGATGGTAAGGGTTCAACAGCAAATTTCCTCAGCGGATTGATGAAGTCTGTTTCTCCTCTTCAGGAACTCTTCGACCAAGCAGGACT
>DCIW01000061.1 GCA_002317225.1 Prevotellaceae bacterium UBA1716
TAGGTTGGCTTATGAGAGGTTGGAGGTTCTCGTCCACCCAACCTTCCTCCTTCGCTATGTGCCATAGTTTATGGGCTTGGGGAGTGTTCAGACAGTTGGGGATGGTGCCTCGTTTTGGGGAGTCGGCAACCTGCGCGGCATCTTCCTTTTTGCCCATGTTGACCGTACTGCCGGGCATGGCAAACACACAGTTGGTGATGGGCCCCTGAAACACTTGGCAATTGGAGTCCTTCTCAAAATGATTGTGTATCTCTTTTCCTTCCATGATCATACCGCGATTTCGTTATCTGTCATGTCGCCGTTGGCAACGAAACAATGGCTGTTTTCAGCGAAGAAATTGTTCGTTGTTCCATTCTGTCCGTTCAGGGTCGCCATCTCGTTGATGTCCGCAAGCACCTCTTTTGGTGCGTCTTCGGGCAGTGACTTTACGAGGAACGTATAGCATAGCGACGTTATTGAAATGTCGCGGATAGAAGAGAAGAAGAGTTTTACCCTCTCTCTCTTCAGCACTAAATACGTTTTGAGAAACATATTGATTGCCTCTGCTTTCTGCAGCATCATCTGTGCCTTTTCCAAAGCTTGACCTTGGGCATTAATCGTGTAATCTGCCTCCTCAAGTTTCTTTTTCAAACTCTCTATTTCGTGGTCCTTCTCCTCGATTATGTGGTCCTTCTCCATGATTTTCACATCACGCGAACTGATCTCTTTGGTAAATGTCATCATTTCCGATATAGTTACATTATCCATTATCCACTCCTTTCTTTTTGTATTTGTAATTGGTTGATATTTAGGTGTTTATTGTGTATGATTTGGGGTTGGAGGGTAAAAAAGGTGGCAAGTCATTACGATTACCACCATTTTGATTCCTCAAAATCCGAGTGCAAAGTACGGACTTTTGATTGATATTACAAAATTTTTTGGAGATTATTTTTAAACATAAAGGTAAAAACCTTTAGAACGGGGGGAGTACGGCAAGGCCGAGAGGGGTGAGAGTGGGGGCGGCGAGAGTGGATGTGTGCATGGAGTGGACTTTCGCGTGGTTATTGGGGAAACGTACAACGTTTCTTGTATACAAACGGGAGGTGGTGAGGGGGTGGAGGGTGCTGAGCAGGTTGTGACTGCTTGATGCTACGAAGGTATGGAAATAGATGCCCTGGCGATCTACAGCATGACGTTGTGGGCAATCAGTTTCGGATGCTATCTTTGCTTTCCGATCATCTCGATAATCCAGATGAAGAGGGAGTAGAAGGCGATGTCGACAAGCATGATCCATGTGGAGTTGATGCCGAGACCGTAGAGGCCGTAGTTGATAAGGCAGAAGGCAAAGAAGAGGGCGATGATTACGCCGAGAGTCTGGTGCATGTCGAGGCCGGTCTGCATGATGCGATGGTGGATGTGGGTCATGTCGGCATCGAACATTGCCTTGCCGTGAAGTTTACGCATGATGGCAACGCGGATGACGTCGATGCTCGGGATGAAGATAAGTGTCCAACTGACAAGCAAGGATTCTTCCCTGTAGGCAAATCCCGCTTCTTCGTTCGACATCTGGTATTTGATGGCAAGATAGGCTATGACATATCCGAGGAACAGACTGCCGGAGTCGCCCATGAAGATTTTGTTCTTGCCGATTTCGCCAAACATATTATAAATAAAGAATGCCAATACGGCTCCTGTCAGTCCTGCACAAATGAGTGGGAAGAGTTCGAAACCCAACTTATGGAATAGGTATGTGAAAGCGATAAGGATGAGCATGCCAAGTCCAGAAGAGAGACCGTCAATTCCGTCGATCAAATTCATTGCATTAACTATCAGGAGAATGACGAATACAGTCAAAGGATAACTAATGTAGAGTGGAATTTCATAGACACCGAACACTCCGTGCAAGTTGTTGATTGTCAGATTGCACAAAGGGAAAAATGCCGCTGTGACGAATTGGATGCAGAACTTATGTACTGCTTTCATTCCATTCAAATCGTCCAATATGCCAATGAGATAAATCAGCAACGAACCGATGGCGAGCAGGAATGTCGATATATAAACTTCGAAGTCTTGATGTACGTTTCCATATATCACTATTATGGACGCTACTACGCCGACTGACATGGATGGCATGAAGAGTGTGCCGCCAAGGCGTGGGATGGCGAGTTTGTGGACTTTTCTGTTGCCAGGTTGGTCGTAGAGATTTTTGTCTTGGCAAATCTTTACGATGAATGGGGTAGCGATGAGTGAGAATATAAAACTCACGGAAAGTGAGATGAGGATAAATATGTAGTTTGATGTCATCTATTCTTAGGTATTAGTCCTTTTGATTGATAATGGAACGTTTAATATTATAAACGTAAAGATGACAATTATATTGTATAGGAATGTATAAATCGAATGCAGTATACATTTATTTATAATATAATGCAACAAATATTTCATATTTTATTGTTGCTAAAAATGAACACCAGGGTGTTCGCTTGAAATGGCTCAAACTTATGCTCGAGAAGCGTATGCGAAAGAAAATATTGCAAGCAATAGAAAAATTGACTATGTCATAAAATTCTTTCTACGAAAGCGTCGCAAGCGAACGATAAGCTTCGCATAAAATGATTATTAATTTGATAAAAAGAAAATATCGCAAGCGATTTAAAATGACGGAAAATAACGATAGCAGGACTTAACTAATGGATTAGGAAATCTGATTTTCGGCGGAGCATTTTAAGCCGTATAGGCATTTTCCTTTTATCACAATGTTAACCATATATATTTTATGCGTAGCAATTTTATATATTTTCCAGACGAAGTCATTTTCTTTCACATTTTATTATAAAATCTAATGCTGCATTTATTTAAAATAAAATGGGCTACGCCAAATCTCACGACTTAGCAGTAGCCACAACACAAACACAAAATAAAACACGACAAAAATTTGTAATACATCCAATGATGTATTGTATGGTTGTTTTAAATAACTTACAACTTTTTTTGCCTCTTCAGATGGCAGCTAATCTTTGATGGGATGGCGTGTCATCTGTATTAGAGTATGCAAATGTACGAAGTTTTTCTGAGTATTCAAATAAAAATGCGGGAAAATTTTCGTTTTCTCGCACTTTTTGTTGTTTTTATGTAGTTTATTAACAATAGTACCAAGTATAATGTCCTTTTTGGAACTTACTTTGTGAACATCGCTTTGAAGCGTTGGAAGATACTCTTTTTGTCGGAGTCATTTGCCTTGAAACTATCTGCATTTTCGAGTTTCTTAATGATTTCCTTTTCTTCCTTGCTGAGGTTCTTTGGCACAAAGATGCTGATGTTGATAAGTTCGTCACCACATACAGATTGGCCATAGCGATAACCCGTATTGAGCGAAGGGATTCCCTTGCCACGAAGACGAAGTACGGTGCCTGGCTGAGTACCTGGTTCGATAGTGATCTTTGCCTTTCCGTCGATAGTAGGGACTTCGAGTTGACAACCGAGAATTGCCTGAGGCACAGTAAGAAGGAGATTGTAAACGATGTTGATGCCATCGCGGACAAGTTCTGGATGCTCCTTCTCCTTGACCACAATCTGAAGGTCACCATTGATACCTCCGTGAGGACCTGCATTACCCTTGCCTTCGACATTGAGTGCCATTCCGTCAGCCATACCAGCAGGGAACTTAACCTCAACCACTTCTTCGCCCTGAACAACACCATCACCTCCACAAGTGCGACACTTATTCTTGATGATTTGTCCCATTCCTTGACACTTAGGGCAGACACTCTGCGATTGCATCATGCCGAGAATGCTCTGGCGACGAGTTGTGATATAACCAGTTCCGCTACACTGTGAACAAGTTTCGGTCTTGCCGTCTTCGGAACCATTTCCATGACAATGAGTACACTGGACATCCTTCTTAATCTTGAACTTTTTGGTTGTTCCGTGAACAATTTCAGAAAGATCGAGCTCAACGCGACGACGGAGGTCATTACCTTTGTAAACAGGCTTCTGGCGTGTGCCGCCGCCACCGAATCCGCCAAAACCGCTGAAGAAGTCATCGAAACCGCCACCGCCTCCGGCATGGAACGAACCAAAGATATCCCTGAAGAGGTCTTCGGCATTGAATCCGCCTCCACCAAATCCGCCAGCACCATTCAAACCTTCGTGGCCGAACTGGTCATAACGCTGACGCTTATTAGGATCGCTAAGCACTTCGTATGCTTCAGCAACCTCCTTGAAGTTCTCTTCGGCAGTCTTCTGCTCAGCTTCGGACTTATCGCCCCAACGGTCAGGATGCCACTTTACGGCAAGCTTCTTGTAGGCCTTCTTTATTTCTTCGGGAGAAGCATTCTTTTGAATGCCAAGTATTTCGTAAAAATCCTTTTTAGTTGCCATAATATTTTTTCCTTTCAGTTGTTATCTTTTGCCACAGCCACTTTGCTATAACGAATAACCTTGTCGCCCATCATGTAACCTGCCTGTACGCAGTCAATCACTTTGTTCTGCATTTCTGCTGGCTGACCAGGAACCATTGCGATAGCTTCGTGGTAGTCGGTATCAAATTCCTTGCCAATGCAATCAATCTTCTTAAGACCTTCGGTAGCAAGAAGCTTGAGGAATTTGTCGATGATAAGTGTAACGCCTTCCTTAACAGCATTTACATCTTCAGACTTGTCCATCATCTGCTCTGCACGTTCAAAGTCGTCGATGATAGGGAGGATAGCCTTCATTACATTGGCACCACCAGTCTTGATGAGGTCTGCTTTTTCCTTGATGACATGCTTACGGTAGTTGTCGAACTCTGCAGCCTTGTAGAGTGCAGCCTTTTTGAGTTCTTCGATTGTAGCGTTAGCGGCAGCGAGTTGTTCCTCGACTGTTGGTTCGGCTGGAGCTTCTTCCTCTGCTTGAGTTTCAGCGTTTTCTGCAGTCTCTGCATTTTCATCTGCAGGGGCTTCAGCAGTGGCATTGTTTTCAGTATTCTCATTTGCCTGTGGCTCTTCGAGAGTCTCAGACTTCATTTCTTCGATGTTTTCGTTGTTTTCGTTCATAATCTTAATAGTTTTTGCCAATTTGTCATCACAAAAAAGATGCCAGCACCGAAAAGATGCTGACATTTATGACAATCTGTCTTATTAATAAGGTACGTGTGAACTAAAGTTCGTCAGTAGTGTATGAAAGTGGCAGACATCGGCAGTTGTATTGTGATGCCATAATTTCGCCATAAGCACCTGCCGAAAGCATTGCTATGAGGTCGCCACGCTTAGTTTTGTTGAGTTGGATGTCCTTGTCGAACACATCAGACGATTCGCAGATTGGACCTACCACATCGTATGTCTCCATTGCTTCGTCACTCGAGATATTGAATGTCTTGTGGTGAGCATCGTAGAGAGCAGGACGGATAAGATCTGTCATACCTGCATCAACAATAACGAAGTTCTTTACTCCTGCCTCCTTGTCGTTTGCATAAGTCTGCAATGAGTTGCTCTTCACATAGTTAACCTTTGTGATGAGAGCGCCACACTGACCAACTACGGCACGACCAAGTTCGAAGTGAACAGTCTGTCCTGGACGGAGTTTGAGATTCTTGTTGTATGTCTCGAAATATGACTTGAAGTCAGGAATTGGGTTGCCAACAGGATCGGAATAATCGATTCCAAGACCACCACCTACGTTGATGATTTCGATATTGATGCCTGCAGCTTCGAGTTGGTCCTGAAGTTCGTTGATTCGGTTGCAAAGAGCGACAAAGTCGTCCATCTCAAGAATCTGACTTCCGATGTGGAAATGGAGTCCCTTGAACTGTACGTTCTGCATCTCCTGAGCCATACGGATTACCTTTTCCATATCTGCCATTGCAATACCGAACTTATTGTCTGCCAAACCAGTAGTGATGTTGGCATGAGTGTGGGCACCTACGTTAGGATTGATGCGGAAGCAAACTGTCGCCTTCTTTCCCATCGAACCAGCAATCTCGTTGATTACCTCGAGTTCAGGAATGCTCTCAACATTAAAACTGAAGATTTCCTCACGAAGAGCAAGTTCAATTTCCCAATCGCTCTTACCAACTCCAGCAAATACAATCTTGTTTGCAGGGAAACCAGCCTTAAGAACCTGTTCGATTTCACCACCACTTACGCAGTCGATACCGAGTCCGTACTCGTTTATAATGCTGAGAACCTTGAGGTTAGCATTAGCCTTAACTGCATAGTGAACATGATAGTTGCCGTATTTTTCAGTCTCAGCATTGATTGCCGAGAGAGTCTGACGGAGAATATTTGTGTCGTAAAGATAGAAAGGTGTACGGATACCTTTGAACTTTTCTGTGTTGTATAATGTTGTCATACAGCCCCCCGACCCCCCAAGGGGGCGGCCATCCGGTTTGGGGGAGATGGCTTAATTAAGTTAGTAATGCCCCAAATGCGACCATTCGAGTATCAACCCGGAAGGTTGCCCCCTTTGGGGGATAGGGGGCTATTAATCATTAAACAAGTGGTCGGAAAGTGACTGGAGGGCACGCTTCTTATCATCTCCATGGATGAGGAATGAGATGTTGTGGTTTGAACCACCATAAGAAATCATGCGAACTGGAATCTCTGCGAGAGCTTCAGTTGCCTTGCTTTCGAAACCTACATTGTCGCTTTCGAGGTCACCTACAACACAGATGATACACATATTGTTGTCAACTTCTACACGACCAAACTTCTTGAGTTCGTTGATGATAGATGCAATATTTGTTGTGTTGTCGATAGATACAGAAACACCAACTTCGGATGTTGCAATCATATCGATAGAAGTCTTGTATGACTCGAAAATCTCGAATACCTTGCGAAGGAAACCGTAAGCGAGGAGCATACGAGAAGATGTGATGCGGATAGCGGTGATATTGTCCTTTGCTGCTACTGCCTTAATCTTCTTCTTCTCAGTCTCGTTGCTGATAACAGTACCTGGAGCAGTTGGGTCCATTGTGTTGAGAAGCTTTACAGGAATGCCTGCAAACTTAGCTGGCTGAACGCATGTTGGGTGGAGAATCTTAGCACCGAAATATGCAAGTTCTGCAGCTTCCTCAAAGTGGAGATGACCAACAGGAGAAGTCTTGTCAACGAAACGTGGGTCGTTGTTGTGCATACCATCGATATCAGTCCAAATCTGGATTTCGCTTGCACTGACTGCAGCACCAATAAGAGATGCTGTATAGTCTGAACCACCACGCTGGAGATTGTCCACTTCGCCATAAGCGTTGCGGCATACAAAACCTTGTGTGATATAGATTTCCTTGTCTGGGTTCTCAGCAAGCTGAACCTTAATCTTCTCGCGGATGTATTCGAGGTCAGGTTCTGCATTCTTGTCGGTACGCATGAACTCAAGGGCAGGGATAAGGCATGCATTTACACCTTTCTCAAGAAGATAATTTGTAACCATATTGGTTGACAACATTTCTCCCTGTCCAACGATAATCTTCTCCTCGAACATTGTGAAAATGCCCTTGGTGAATGAACGGAGAT
>DCIW01000134.1:0-4463 GCA_002317225.1 Prevotellaceae bacterium UBA1716
ATGAAAAAAAGTTGTGGGGTATCAAACTTGGTTTAAAACATGAAAAGACTTATTTAACGGTGATCCTATCAACAACAAAGCCGTTTCCGATGATACCAAGACCTTGTTCGTTAAGATAATTCATAGTTGCGACATTGTACTGAAGAGTACACTTGCCAGCAGGAAGTTCTGTCTTGATGACTTCACCTTCAGCTTCCCATTTATCACCACTATTGATTTTGTTCCACCAAGTAGTTGCGATAGCACCAATAGCACCTTCATCAGCTGTGAGGTATGCTGTGATAGTAGAACCAATCTTAATGCCCAAACTTGGAATCTGGTCTGCACCAAACATAACGCCTGACCAAGCAGTCTTTTCTGATGGGCCTTCGTAGATGGTGATTTCGTCTGGGTCTTCGATTGTAATCTTAGTCAACTTACAACCAAAACCTACAACAGAGAACTTACCACCATTCTTAATCATGTTGATAGAAGTAGAGTTGAGCACGTATTCGATTACCTGAGTGCCTGAAACGCTTGAGTCACCACGGTCTGGATCTCCCTTACCTGTGAGGATGCCGCACCAGTCAACTACTGCACAAGCCATGTGGTAGGTAGCTTCGGTCTCTGTTACATAAAGACGGAGTGTAGAACCAACCTGAGCGAGTTCCTTAAGCTTAGCGTGAACATCACCAATCTCTGGATCAACCCAATCAATTGCGAGGTTGCCTTCCCAAAGTACGATTGCAGAAGCAACGCTGATAGTACAAGTATTGCTACCGTTGAAGTTTACTTCCGAACCATCAGTTGTAGCAACAACCAATTCGTAGTCACCATTCTCAAGTTCCTTTGGACAAGTGAATGTGAGTTCTGTAGAAGACTGAGACTTGATAGTAGCCTGAATGCCACCGATAGTGATAGACTTGATATTGTGGAGATTGAGACCAGTGAGAGTAACATCACGACCTGCCTTCGAATTCAACTCGTTCTTGCTTACATAAGGAGCCTTTGTGACGAGGATGTTCATATTCTCGTAAGTATTTTCGCCTGTAGTGTAAACACCACCATAAGTCATGTTGTCATCAACAACTTCAACTGCATAATTGCCATCTTCAAGTGAAGGAACAATGTAGACAATCTGGTTGCGTGAAACGCTAACGATAGTTGCCTCCTTACCACCGATGATAAGTTTCTTCACATCTCCAAGGTCCATACCTGTAAGAGTGGCAGTAATGCCTGGAGCAACGAGGCGTTCCTCAGCAACATCATCAAAGATTGGGTCAGACAATAATGGTCGAACGATGATACGTCCGGTACGAGAAGTAGAAAGACCTTTAGTTGTTGTAGCAACAATCTTGAGAGTATAGTTACCTGCCTTGAAGTAACGGTTGTAACGAGTACCTTCGTTTACCTTCTCACCATCGATAAACCACTCTACTGTTGTGTAGCGAGCAGGAGTGACAGTAACAGAGTCAACATACTCGATGTCGCGAGAAATATTCTTGTATTCACCAGGAACACCGTCTTCCCATTCGCCGAACCAAGGGAGCAGAATCTGTGGAAAATCATCCTCAGAAGCAGTTGCGAACGGTTCTTCGTCCTTACAGCTTGTGAATGTGATTGCTACTGCAGCAAATGCAATGAGCAATGAATATATTTTGTTCATGTATATATTTTATTAAGAAAGTTAGAAATTAAGAATTTGCAGGATCATAGAAGTTCTGGTCCTTAGTATCCCACCATACACGCTTGTGCCAATCGTCCGAACCACCAAGGCGGTCGATAGCTTCCTTCACGTTGTCGCTATTGTAGTTGCGCTCAAGGTTAGGATACTTAAGACGAGTAGGTGTCATCATATTAGGGTCCTCATGTGGGAAGTCACCACGGATAGGGAGCTTAGTGCGGTCCATAAGAGCAGGATAGTCTGAACGACGAAGGTTTGCCCAACCCTCAGATGGGTTTGTAATGTGGAGAAGCCATGCCTGAGTGTTGATTGCCTCTACTGGATTGTCACCGAGAGGATTTGCTTCGATATAGTTAGCAATCTCCTTATCAGTAATCTTCTCGATAGCATAGTGGCTGTTGAGGAAAGACATTGCATAATTGATACCTGCCTCGTAGTGTTCCTTAGTGCTACCTTCAACGCCCCAACCGAGTTCTGAAGCCTCTGCAAGGAGCAACTGTACTTCTGCTGCAGTCATGAGTACACCCGGACAATCTGCATTCTCAAATGCTACATTGAGAGATGGGCGAATCATACGTGCTGGATAGTTGTTCTGGTCGTAACCTGCATCAGGGTTTTCCTTCACAATCTTAGCAAGAGTTGGGATTTCAGCATTTGTTGGGATAGTTGGCCATTCGTTCCACCAAGCATCACCTACATTGTTAGGCTGAGTACCTTTACCACCCTTTCTTTCCCATGCATTCACATCATCAGTCACATCATAGTTGCCACTTGTATCAGTCTGACTACGAGTTGTGTGGATGTAGTTGCGGCAGATGCGAGAGAAACGAGGGTCGTTGGTCTGCTTCAAATGGTTGTAGAGAGTAGCACAAACAAATGTTGGTGACTGTGGATCCTGACCATAAAGCATTTCACCAAGAGCGTTAGCACGGAAGTCAAGGTCCTGTGCTCCATCATAGAGAGTGAATGGAGAGTTGAGGTGGATTACGTAAGCATCCTTGTCCGAACTGTCGATGATTCCACCATCAGCCTTAATTGCGTTGAGGAACTCAGTCTTTGCCTTTGCAGGATTAACGTTTGAGATACGCATTGCATAACGCATACGGAGTGAGTTCACGTAAGACTTCCACATATCTATATCTCCACCAAGACTTGTGACATCGCCTGAAATCTTATCAGATCCTGTACCGAGCTGTGAAGAACAAGCAGTGAGTTCGTCGAATATCCAGTTGTAGATTTCTTCCTGAGTATCGTACTTAGGGTTGTTGATACCCTCAAGATAACCCTTACCTACCTCACTACAAGGGATGTCACCATAAGTATCCGTAAGAACAGCAAGGAGATAAACCTTGTGAATACGGAGAGCAGCATTAGTGTTTGGCATATTCTCAGAGTTTGCGATTGCATCTGTGAGGTTCTTCAAACCGATTGAATAGTAGCGATCCCAAAGGTGAGCCATTTCGTTGTTGCTTGCATAGACAGAACCTGCATAGTTTGATACGTTCCAACCACCAGCATAATACTGTGTGAAACCAGTGATATAACTACGGTATGTGTCCATGAGACTGAAGTCGCCGTAAGTCTGGAGAAGTGCTGTTGTCAACTGACTGTTTGGATTGAGGCTTGGAGCCTTTGTATCGTCAGTATTCAACTCCTCCATGTAGCTGTCACTACAAGAAGTGAATGCAAGTGCAGCTGCAAATAGTATGAAAAGTGACTTATATATAGTTTTCATATAATTTCGAGATTAGAATTTGAGATTGAGATTAAGACCGAAGCTTCTGCGTGAAGGAAGCGAACCATACTCAAGTCCGAGACCTGATGTGTTGTAACCAGAGTCTGGGTCGATGTTTGGAATGTTCTTCCAGATGATGAATGGGTTACGAGCCACGAACGAAACGCTCATGTTCTTGATGAACTTGCCGAGCATGCTCTCTGGGAATGTGTAACCGAATGTGATTTCACGGCACTTAACGTATGAGTTGTCATAGATGAATGTGCCTGGAGCCTTTTCTGCAACGCTCTTCCAATAAGTCTGTGGGTTGATTGGAGTTGTGTTTGGAGTACCATCCTCATAAACACCATCAACGATGTAACCTTCACACTTACCTGAAGCGCGCCAATCAGCTTCTGTCATACCAGCAGCCTTACGAGCTTCTTCAGAACGGTACCACTCTTCACGACCTGCGAGAGTCTCGTTTGCCTTACCTGTGAGGTATGCTGAACGCATTGACATAGAGAAGAGGTCAGCACCAACCTTTACGTCGAAACCTGTAGCGAGGCGGAAGTTCTTGTAAGTGAAAGTCATGTAACCACCACCTGTCCAATCCCAAGAAGCATTACCGAGTGTCTTAACTTCTTCTTCATAGAGTGGAAGACCTGTTCCGCGATCAATAATAACCTGACCTGCTTCGTTGCGCTTGAAGTCTGTACCACGGATTGAACCATAGTTCTGACCAACCTCAGCACCTACTGAAACGTTTGCCCAGTAAGCATCTGCGAGTTCGAAGTAGTCCATTCCATCTACGAGTTCAAGTACCTTGTTTGAGTTCTTTGAGAAGTTGATTCCCATATCCCAAGCGAAGTCACCCTTCTGAAGCACACGACCGTTGAGTGCAACTTCAAGACCGCGGTTGCGGATGTTACCTGCATTAACGAGGCGAGATGAATAACCAGAAGTAGAAGATGTAGCAAGACGGATAATCTGATCCTTAGAATCCTGGTTGTAGAATGTCACATCAAGACCGAGACGACCATTGAAGAACTTCATCTCAAGACCGAGTTCGTAAGAAGAAGTCAT
>DCIW01000134.1:4532-7558 GCA_002317225.1 Prevotellaceae bacterium UBA1716
ATTACCATAAGAGTAGATACCTGTCTTATAGTCGAGGTTGAGCATGTAAGGGTCTGTATCAGAACCTACCTTTGCCCATGAAGCACGAAGTTTACCATAGTTGATAATCTTTGTGTTCTTGATGAGTTCAGAGAATACCCAGCTACCAGAGAATGAAGGGTAGATGTAGCGGTTGTTGTTAACAGGAAGAGTAGAAGACTGGTCGTGGCGGAGTGTAGCCTCGAGATAGTAAGTGTGCTTGTAACCGAGACTTGCACTTCCGTAGAGTGAGTTAATCTGCTTCTTGTACGAACCTTCCTGAATGTTCTGGTCTGAATAGTTCATGATAGCAATGATGCCATCAATCTGCTGATTTGTACCAGTGAGAGTATTGTTCTTGTTGTTTACCTTGAAGATATTTCCACCAAGAGAACCATTAAAGTCGAAATTGCCCCATGAGTTGTTGTAGAGACCGAGGATTTCTGCATTGAGAGTGCGGTTCTTGAAGATCTTCTCAACATACTTACCTGGCAATACACCTGGAGTAGTGCGAGCTGTATAGTCTTCAAAGTTCACATTATTAATATCTGTACCGATTGTACCTTGGAACTTCAAGTGCTTGTTCACATTCCAGATAGCCTTACCTGTAAGACGGAACACATCCTTTGAAGAGTAGTTTGAGTTCTTGTAGAGATCCCAATATGGGTTCTTGTTGTATTGGTCGTTACCATTCCAGTTAGCATAAGTACCATCAGCATTCTGATAGTTCTTGAGCCATTCCTGATTGTATGTACCAGCAAGAGTCATGAGGTTCTTACCTACGTTTGACTGGTTGTCACCAAGTGCAGGGCGGTTTGTAACGCTTTCGTTTGTATAATTTGCTGTGAAGTCGAGGTCAACATTTCCGATTGCTGTGTTAGCACGGAGGTTGAAGTTGTCACGACTCATGTGGCTGTTTGGAAGGATATCCTTATTACGCATATCTGTAACAGAGAAACGGATGCCTGACTTGCCTGAACTTGCAGAAACGACTGCTGTGTTCTGTGCAGTAAGACCTGTGCGGAAGAAGCCAGATGCGTTGTTAGGATACATAAGGAACTGATGATTAGAACCATCGAAATACTTCTTATCGATGTAGTCAGCCTTCACACCCCAGCTCTGGTTTGTACCTGAAGCAGCATCAAGCTGATACTGACCATTGTCACCCATACCATAAATCTGCTGGATGTTGTCCCACTTAGCCAACTGAGAATCAATAGTCAATGAACCATTATATTCGACAGAAACCTTTTCCTTATCAGCCTTCTTTGTTGTGATGAGGATTACACCGTGAGATGCACGTGAACCATAAAGTGCAGAAGCAGCAGGGCCCTTGAGCACAGTCATAGTCTCGATATCATCTGGATTGATAGCTGAGATACCATCACCGAGGTCGTAACCACCTGATTCACCAGCATTGTCAAAGTTTGTATTGTCCAATGGCACACCATCCACAACGTAGAGTGGTTGGTTGTTGCCTGTCATCTCTGTATTACCACGAAGGAGAACGCGAGTAGAACCAGAAGCACCACCTGCAGTCTGCTGAACTACGAGACCTGCCACCTTACCAGCGAGTGAGTTGATCACGTTTGTTTCCTTAGCCTTTGTAAGTTCTTCGCCCTTCACTTCAGAAAGAGCATAACCAAGTGCCTTGCGATCACGCTTGATACCAAGAGCGGTAACTACTACATCGTTGAGCACCTTTTCGTCCTTGAGGACTACCTTCATGCCGTTAACAGCCTTTACTGTCTGCGACTGATAGCCTACATAACTGATGACGAGAGTTGCACCTGGTTGGCAGTTGACTGTGAAGTTACCGTCCATATCAGTAACTGCACCTGTCTGAGTGCCTGCAACCTGTACTGTAGCACCGATAAGAGCTTCGCCCGAAGCATCAGTAACGGTACCCTTCACACCCTGCTTCTGCTGCTGAGTCTCTACAGGAGTTGCATTTGCTTTTGCAAACGAAGCAGCTGGAGTGAACATCAAACCTACACTAAGCAGACCGAGAAATATTGTTCTTTTTCTCATGTTGTAAGATTTTAGATTTTGTTATAGTAATAATTGTTTTGTTTTCTTTATTGCTTTGCACCTTCCTGAATGCCTTTGAGAGCCCATTCATTCTTTACCTTCATGTTGTTCCAACGATCGAAGATGCCGAAGTATTCAGGACCATTGCCGAAGTAGTTGTTGTCCCAAACGAATGTTGAGAAACCATGTTTGCGAGCTTCAGACACAAATGTCTTGCAATAGTAAGTCACGTTTTCGTGTGCCTTGTCTGCATTTGTGGAAGGGTAGTGGTCGGTAACGCCCCATTCGCCAATGCAAACACCGAGACCTTGACTTCCCCAAACTCTGTCGACCTTATCGAAGTACTCCGAAAGAACCTTCTCATCATTGTCTGTTGGAGTTTCACCATACTGCTTGTAAGGTTGTCCCCAGAAGTTGTACTTGCATGCACCAGCATAATCGTATGGGTTGTAGAAGTGGAACTCAACACTCATATAATCGTTAGTTCCATTTGTCTCATCAACAGGAACTATGAAGTCACCATTATTAATACCGAAGTCTGGATTGCATACATAAGTCTGAACAAGGAGATGACGCTTCTCGTTGTTGCCACCTGTAGCACGAACCATATCAACGAATACTTGGTTGTATGCGTTCTGCACTTCAAGATTCTCTGCAGTTGGCTTGCCCCAGTTGTCCTTTACATGAACCTCGTTTGTTCCTGCAAAAGCAAGACGATAGTCGAAGTCCTTGAACTCAGTTGCGATGTTCATCCAAAGGAGAGCGAGCTTTTGGCAATTCTCATCCTTGAACTTAGCGTAAGGACGACCTTCGAGCCACTTATCGTGATGTACATTTATTATAACTTTAAGATCGTTGTCGAGACAGTAGCCTACTACTTCCTTCACACGTGCCATCCATGTTTTGCTTACAGTCATAGCCTTATCGTTGGTGATATGACACTGCCAACGGATAGGGATACGGATAGCATTAAAGCC
>DCIW01000258.1:0-287 GCA_002317225.1 Prevotellaceae bacterium UBA1716
ACCATTCCTGTAAACATACTCAGGAGCATGTAGCGAGTTGCAGTTGCCCCGATATATATTCCATCCCAAATGAAGGCTGCCATTCCACAGATAGGGAATAGCAATGTCCAAGGAAGATAGATGCCGATAGTGTTGATTACGTTCTCGTTGCTTGTGAGTATGCCCATGAACCAAGGACCAAGCACTATATATAATAAGGTGAAGAGTGCAGCCATGATTCCTCCCCAGATGAAGAGTCGACGAACTACATCATCATATATCGGACGGTTCTTTGCTCCAATCGCCTT
>DCIW01000258.1:373-2769 GCA_002317225.1 Prevotellaceae bacterium UBA1716
AGCAATGTGTTGACTGCCAATTCTGTATCTCCTTGTTTTGCTCCCGCAGAAATAAAGAAGAAGTGCACGGAGATAAGACAGAGAGTACGCATGAAGATGTCTTTGTTGACATTGAAGAATGCCCAAATAGCTTTCTTGTTCCAAATGGCTTTAGCAGAAGATGCATACTTTCTCAAACGATTGATGTAATAGCGTTTGAGCAAGAAAAGAGCAGTAAGAAAACCTCCCCATTGAGCAATAACCGTACCAAGTGCCACACCTTCCACCTTCATACCAAGTCCATAAACAAGACAAAGACTTGCTATGATATTGGTGATATTCTGGCTAATTGCAATCGCCATCGGAGTCTTGGAGTTTTGCATTCCGATATACCAACCATTGAGGGCGAAAAGTCCAAGTGAAGCAGGTGCTCCGAAAATGCATATATTAAAATATGTACGCGCAAGGTCTGCTACATCTTCCGATGGATTGATAAACCAAAGTGCTCCTTCACGAACAAGAGGCGTAAGCATCAACAAGATGATTGAAATGCCTATCGCAATACCAAGACTGCGGCTCAACAAACTCATTACCTCAGAGAAATCCCTTCGACCACGAGCCTGAGCAGTCATTCCGCTCGTTCCCATTCTCAAGAAAGCAAACATCCAATATATGATATTGAACAGCATTCCGCCCACAGCAATTGCACCGATGTAAGCCGCCGAACCAAGATGTCCGGTGATAGCCACATCGATAAGTCCAAGCAAAGGAACCGTGATATTGCTCACGATACTTGGTAATGCTATGTGCAAAATTTGCTTGTCGCGAAGGGTGAACATTGTTGAAATACTCGTTATTTCTGCAAAGATAAGCAAAAAATCTTATTTCATAAGTCATTATTCATAATTAATCATTATCTTTGCAGAATAAAATCTCATTAAAACTAATCTGTTATCTATTATGAAGAAATTTAGCTCTTTACTTGCTGCACTTGCAATTGCCGGTGGTATGCATGCTCAGACACACACCTTCGACATCAATACTTCGAAGTTGGGTGCAAAGATTCCTTCTACTATGTACGGTATCTTCTTTGAGGATATCAACTATGCGGCTGATGGCGGTCTCTATGCAGAACTCGTCAAGAACCGTTCGTTCGAATTCCCTGATCGTTTTGCTGGTTGGACTATTTCTGGTAATGTGACTCTCAAGGATGATGGTCCATTCAATAAAAATCCTCATTATGTTCGTCTTGCACCTGCTGGTCATCGTGATAAGCACACAATGATTGAAAACGAAGGCTACTTCGGCATGGGTGTAAAGGGTAATGCTCAGTATCGCTTCTCTGTTTGGGCTCGCGTTCCAGATGGTGGCAGTTCAAAGATTTGGATTGATATCGTTGATAATGCAACAATGACTGACGACCAGAAACTTGGTAATGGCGGCATCGATGTAAGCGGTAAGGAATGGAAGAAGTATACAGTAACTATCACTCCTAAGAAGACTTGTGAGCGTGCTCACCTTCGTGTTTGGGGCGACTCAAAGGTTACTACTGATGTTGAACATGTATCTCTCTTCCCTGTTGATACTTACAAGGGACATGAGAACGGTATGCGTAAGGACCTTGCAGAAGCTCTCGAGCAGTTGCACCCAGGTATCTTCCGTTTCCCTGGTGGTTGTATCGTAGAAGGTACAGACCTTGAGACTCGTTACCAGTGGAAGAATACTGTAGGTCCAGTTGAGAATCGTCCTCTCAACGAAAACCGTTGGCACTATACATTCACAAGTCGTTATTATCCAGATTATTTCCAGAGTTACGGACTTGGCTTCTTTGAGTTCTTCCAACTTTCAGAAGAGATTGGTGCAGAACCACTTCCTGTTCTTAACTGTGGTATGAGTTGTCAGTTCCAGAATGATATCAAGAATGAAGAACATGTACACGTTGCTGTAGATGAACTTCAGCCATATATCGATGACTGCATCGACCTTATCGACTTCGCTAATGGCGATCCTGCTAAGAATCAGTGGGCTAAACTTCGTGCTGACATGGGTCATCCAGAACCATTCAACCTCAAGTATCTCGGTGTAGGTAATGAGCAGTGGGACTATAAGGATAATCCTGCTTTCACAAAGCGTCTTGAGAAGTTCGTTACTGCAATCCGTAAGGTTCATCCAGAAATCAAACTTATCGGTACTACTGGTCCTAATTCTGAAGGTCAGGACTTCGAACTCCTTCAGCCAAAGATGAAGCAACTCAAGGCAGACCTCTACGATGAGCACTTCTATCGCAATGAGGCTTGGTTCCAGGGAACTCCAGATGCTAAGAAGCGTTATGGACAGAACTGTGGTCCAAACCGTTAT
This sequence comes from Prevotellaceae bacterium UBA1716, assembly GCA_002317225.1. Classification (GTDB taxonomy): domain Bacteria; phylum Bacteroidota; class Bacteroidia; order Bacteroidales; family Bacteroidaceae; genus Minthosoma. The sequence goes on from DCIW01000258.1 coordinate 2,711, forward strand.
GACAACTATGATCGCAAGGGTCCAAAGGTATTCGCTGGTGAATATGCTTGTCACGGTTC
>DCIW01000258.1:2819-2976 GCA_002317225.1 Prevotellaceae bacterium UBA1716
GGTATCGAACGTAATGCTGATATCGTTGAGATGGCAACTTATGCTCCTCTCTTTGCACACGTAGAAGGTTGGCAGTGGCGTCCAGATGCTATCTGGTTTGACAACTTGAACGAGTTCAACTCTTGTTCTTATTATGTTCAGCAACTTTACTCTATGA
>DCIW01000018.1:0-3177 GCA_002317225.1 Prevotellaceae bacterium UBA1716
GCTGAGCATAACCATGTACCATAAGAGTGCGGTCATTGAGTTTGAACTGTCCGTTTGCAAATTCAGTCTTACGAAAACCGGTCTTGGTATTAACCTCATCGACCACCTTTCCGTCTTCTACAAGTCGAGTCTTCACATCATAAAGATAGCCATATCCCCAACTCCAGAAATGAAGATTTCTGAACATGCCACTTGTCTTCAAAGTGACAGTTTCACCTTGTGGAATTAGTAAAGTGCTTGTACGAACCTTGTCAAGCGACTTCCCATCTCTATCTAACACTTCCATCTCAAAGGCGACAGTTCGGTCCCTACCCGATTCGTTCTTCACCTGTGATTCAGCATTGATAGTAGCCGTATGCCCTTGAACATCTATATTTGAAGCATAAATATATGTTCCCGTAGTGCCGAGAGTGCTATATAAAGGGAGAGTCTGATAGAGAGGCGCCACGACATGAAGTCGGACATTCTTTGGTAATCCACCATAATTGGCATTAAAGTTCTTATTGTTCCATTGGAATGTTCCTGGCTTGAGGGTATTGTTAGGAAGATTATTTCCATCCTTGACTTCAACATCCGACTCGTTTGGTACGTAATTCTTTTCGCGATACCCCCAATCGTTATCAGTTAGCACCTCTATGTTGTTATTCTTTCCTATTATTATATAAGGTGTGAGGTCGAATCCGAATGCCATAACACCATTCTCATGACGCCCCAGATAATGTCCGTTGATCCATACTTCTGCACATTGACGTGCCCCTTCGAATTCAACGAAAACCTTCATTCCTTTCCATGCTTTAGGTGCAAGGAAAGAATGCTTATACCTAACCGTATCTGCAGAATGTTCCTCTATTGACACACGAAAAGCTTCAGACTCGTTCCATGCACGAGGAAGAGTGACATGCTTGGTTTCACCTTTGTGAGTAAAAGTCCAATTTGCATTGAAGTCTATGTTTCTTTGTGCATTCGCAGAGAGAGCACAAAGCAGCATCAAGGATATTATTATATGTTTCATCTTTTTGTTTGGGGAGTTTTATCTTACATAAAGTTTCTTGATCACACCATTCTCGTACCTGACGATATTGAGTCCCTTGACAGGAGAACTTACAACACGACCATCCATTGTACAGCACATGGAAATTGCAGCAACATCATTTGAGTTGATATCATTTATCACAGTTTCTTCCGACGCTTCAATAATCGTGAAGTGCTTCTGCTTGGTAGTAGAGCGACTTATCGTTGCACCGGTAGCGGAGTTCATCGCACGGCTACCAGACTTGAACACAACTCCCTTTGCAGCAGGATAAGCAGTATAGGGAGTCGCCTCGGCAGCAGAAGTGACCAACTGGAACCCAATAGTTCCCGAATCAGCAATGTAGTAACCATTGCTCTTGATGAGGAACGCACCTTCGGTCGAAGTATATTCGAATTGGACAGTTGCAGGGGTTGTAGAGTTGACAAGATAGTTTGCAGCATTTACACCAGCCGAGAGATCGAGATAGTGAGTATCGTCAGACATCATGTAATAATTGTGCCCCTCTATCGGTTCAAACTTGAATTCTGGCACATTTGCCTTAAGTGAATCCTCATACACAAATGGATTATAACCAAGGTGAGGAGGCATCGAATAACCGATATTTTGACAAGCAATCTCCATATCGTATGTATTGTCATCACGAAGCCAAGGGAGTTTCTTATTTGTGTCAAAGGTGGTTGTGAGAATTCGAAGTGCGTAATCACATTTCGTTCCACTTACATTACTTCCATTGGTAAAGAAAACTATCTCCTCTCGCCAATCCCCGAAAAGGTCACATTGCAGGCAAGGGTTTTCCTTAGTACTATTGATTGAGGACACAGAATACAGTTTCCATAACATATTTGTGCCACTTGTAGGAGTCGAGCAACGGGAATTGCTTGCCACACCATTATTTATAGAGAACTTAGACACGCAAGTACCGCTTAGATGCTCCTCAAGGAAATCGCCATCCCAAAAGATGCGATAATTTGGATAGCCCGTATTGCTTGTGAAATTCTTTGAATAAAGTTGGTTACCCTTGCAATCATAAAAGTAACCCGAAGTCATGAAAACGTATTCCGAACCAACATGCGTAGAGTCAATATCAAAAGCAAGCCCACGACCGACGTCACCACTTGTGTAGAGTTGACCGTTAAGTATCTTACCAGTCTTGCCATCAATCATACATGCATCATATTTTGTGGCACCCTCTGTGATACGCCACACCTCGAGTCCTGGATTATCTGGATCAAGATCGCCTACATGTACAGCATCTCCATGCCCGAGACCAGTTGACCAAAGCACAGTACCATCATGATCGATAGTTGCGGCACCGATGCAACATTCATCATAACCGTCGCCATCAAGGTCTGCCACCTCGCTTGGGTGTGCTCCTTGGGCATAAAGACTGATGTTCTGATAGGTCTTCACACCATCACGTTCCGTCCACGAACACTTTGTGCCACCGGTTGAAGCAGTTGAAGCATGACGCCATTCCTCTTTAAGAGTCTTGCCGTCCCATGAAACACATTGTCCATACACATAAGTATAAGCACCACGCTGGAAGAAAGCACAAGGACGTGTCTGACCATCCAAACAAGGAATCTTCATCACACCACCCTTCTGGCTGCATCCGCGACGACCATAACTTGCCCCATCACTATTGCCTCCAGGGTTCCAGTTGGTCTGAATACTGAAATATGGCCAATACTGTCGCGAACCAAGTTCCTTACCTTCCCATGAGAAAACAGTCAACCATTCCTCGCCCTTGGTAGGCAAGCCGTCGCTACCACGATAATAGATAGTGTTAAGGTCGTTATCGTATCCAGGAAGGTTTTCGCCCGTTGCAGAATGGGCTGCACCACCAACAAAATTGCCATCAGCATCCTTTGTACCTGGAGCAGACTTGACTATCATCTCGCCCTTGCCGTCACCATCATAATCCCAACAGAAGAAGGCAGCATTGTTGCCGGCATTGCAATTCTGTCCCATATCAATACGGAAGATACGTGTGCCATCAAGCTTATAGCAATCGTAGAACTCATTACCTATATATTTGGTTGTGCCTTTTGTCAAAGTCAATGCAGAAGGCATCCATTTCAAGATAATTTCTTGTTCGCCATCACCATCCATATCGTATGCAGAACAATCACCAGGAGTATAAC
>DCIW01000018.1:3383-5483 GCA_002317225.1 Prevotellaceae bacterium UBA1716
ACTCCTGTTGATGAAGTTCCATACAACTTATACTTTGTTCTATAAGGATCATCAGTAGCCCTCATGCGCCAACTTACCTGTACATTACTTCCGTCAGCAGTATTAAGGAAGGCGAAAAGCCCTCTACTTTTAGATGTTTGCGCATTCACAAAAGTTGCAACTGCAAAGAGTGCAAACATAAAAGATAGAATTCTCATTCTTAGATTTTTCATATAATTTGGTTTTTGATTTCGGTTGCAAAGGTAGGCAGTTTATTGCTTTTCAAACAATTATTTCATACGATAATTATGGACTTTTGTACATAAATACTATGGATTATAATTCAAAAGTATGCATTTTACTTGCAAATACAAAATATTATTGGTTAATTTGCAACATGAAACATCTTCTTCCATATATACTGCTTATCGTTGCCTTCGTATCAAACATAACCGACTTGAAGGCTGACACCGAGTTCCAACTTACGCAATTCACTACCGCAGACGGACTCGCAAACAATACTGTGCGCCATATTTTGCAAGACTCAAAAGGCAGATTATGGATTTCGACAATGAACGGACTCAGCAGATACGATGGAAATGAATTCGTAAACTTCGCCCCAAACAGAGACTCACATGAGATAAGTTTGCCAAGTCGAAAGATGAAACGTACCTTGGAACGAAACGGTATGCTATGGATATCTACGGGTAACGGACTTGCGTGTTACGATATCAACAACGATAGGTTTGTGGATTATAGCAAAAAGAATACTGACCTTCCAACCTTCCCCACCACTTATTACGATGTGCGTACGATAGTTGACAAGCAAGGCAGAACGTGGAAGGTCACAGAAAACGACGGCCTATACATTATTAATAATAAGACTGGCGAAATCGAGCACTTCACGACTTCGACAAAGAACAGTCCCCTACCTACCAATGCTCTCAAATGTATCTTCCAAGACAAGGAAGGAGTGATATGGATAGGTACGGATAATCTCGGATTATCGCAAATAAAGGTAGTTCAGAACGATGGAGTGAAGTATATGATGGAAGGAGAGAATATCCGAATGCTTATGCACTTGGGCAAGGATCGTATTGCTGTGGGCAATCGTTCGGGTGACATGTGGATTTATGACTCTTCGCTTAAAAAAGTTCTAAGTACAACAAAGAGGGAGAAAAGTACTTACTGCATACTTCTCGATAAGGACAGCACCCTTTGGGAAGGCACAAAAGGTGCCGGCATCTATATCAATGGGGAGCATAAAGCAGATTCTCCTTTCATTGACATTTATTCGATGCATAAAGACAAGAAGGGAGATCTTTGGATTGGCACATTCGGAGCAGGACTTTTCCACAAAGGCAAAGCATATCTCACCAACGATGCTGACAGCAAATACATACGTTCTATCGCAGAAGACAAGTACGGAAACCTTTGGGTTGCAACAAGCAATGGCGTATATGTGATGAACGACATATACAAGGGCAAGACAGACATCACGCATATCTCGACCAAAGATGGCAATCTTTATAGCAAGGAACTACGCTCATTGTTTATTGACTCCAATGGGAACATCTATCTTGCAGAAACAGGCGAAGGATTTGCGATAGTTGACGGCAACAAATATAACAAGAACAGAGAAATTGCCATCAAGCACTATACCGATAAGGACAGCCTTATTAACACCATGGTGCAGAGTTTCGTAGAGGACAATGATGGTTTTATCTGGATTGCAACCGAATTCGGAATCTCCAAGTTCAATCTATCGACAGAAACCATGAAGAGCTATTTCTTTTCAAAGAACATGCTCAACAACATCTACAGTGAAAACTGCGGCATCCGTCTTGACAACGGCCACATTGCCTTCGGAACAAATAACGGAATCATCATCATCAACCCTTCTGTATATAATAAAGGTGAAAAGACAACCGACATAAGTGCAGATGACGTAACAGTGAACGGGCAAAAGAAAAGCGGGATTGTTTATGTAATGAGTAAATGGTGGAAAAGTCCTTGGGCAATAATGTGTTACGTTGCAATCATCATTCTCATATTCTTTATCCGCAGAAAGATAAAGAGAGACAACAGCAGATTCCATAAAGCCATCAAGGAACTCAACCA
>DCIW01000192.1:0-1235 GCA_002317225.1 Prevotellaceae bacterium UBA1716
GCAAGATGATTGCTCAGTTCGGTATAGTTACAAAGAAGCAAACAAAGAAGCTCGACATCGATGCTCCTGTTTACTATGCTGACATCAACTGGACAAACCTCATGAAACTTGTCAAGAAAGTAACTGTAAGCTACTACGATATTCCTAAGTTCCCTGCAGTTTCTCGTGACCTCGCACTTCTCGTTGACAAGCAGACTGAATTCGCTCAGATTGAAGCTGCTGCTTATGGTGCAGAGAAGAAACTCCTCAAGGATGTTCGCCTCTTCGACGTTTACGAAGGCAAGAACCTTGAAGCAGGCAAGAAGTCGTATGCTGTCAACTTCACTCTCCAGTCAGAAGAAAAGACTCTCAACGATAAGGCAATCGAGGCAGTAATGCAGAAGATTGAGCAGAGCATCGTTAAGGCAACTGGTGCTACAGTTCGTGGTAAATAAAGCCCCCTCTAACTCCCCCATAAGGGGAGGACTTGATGTTACTGTTTGACAGTTGGGCTTTCCAATGAGATATAATAAAACAAATTAATAACAAACAACAATCGCTCCGTTTAACCCAGTATATACAAACTCCTCCCCTTGGGGGAGGTTGGGTGGGGCTCTTTATTAAATTATGGGACGCGCATTTGAATTCCGTAAAGCAAGAAAATTGAAAAGATGGGGTAACATGGCAAAGACTTTCACTCGCCTTGGCAAGCAGATTGCTATCGCTGTGGCTGAAGGTGGTCCAGACCCAGACAACAACGCACATCTCCGTGCCGTTATCGCTACATGTCGTCATGAGAACATGCCAAAAGACAATATCGACCGTGCAATCAAGAACGCAATCGGTAAGGATAAGTCTGCTTGGAAGTCGGTTACATACGAAGGATACGGTCCTCACGGAGTAGCAGTATTCGTTGATACACTTACAGATAACACAACTCGTACAGTTGCTGATGTTCGTTCTGTATTCAATAAGTTCAATGGTAACATGGGAACTACAGGTTCTCTCTCATTCCTCTTCGACCACTTCAGCATGTTCACTTTCAAGAAGCCTGCTGACCTCGATATGGACGACTTCATCCTCGAAGCAATCGAGTATGGTGTAAACGATGAGTTTGATGAGGAATACGATGAGGAAAAGGATGAGACTACAATCACTATCTACGGTGATCCTAAGTCTTTCTCTACAATCCAGAAGTTCCTCGAGGACAACAAGTACGAAATCACAGCAGCTGAGTTCACTTATGTTCCAAACGA
>DCIW01000192.1:1320-3419 GCA_002317225.1 Prevotellaceae bacterium UBA1716
TATACTAACATGAAGTAAGGCATTCACATTATATTATTTATACAACGTACCATTTGGCAAAACGGTTGGTTTCCAAACGCAGCCAAATGGTTTGTTGTAAATGATAGTATTGTGAAATGCAGTTAGTATTAACAATGTATAATCCTTTTATACCGAAAACTTCATATGCAGACTATATTCGAAACGCACGGAACATGTGCAAAAGCAATAATGATAGATGTTGATGACGCTACAGGAACCATCAACAACATTCAGTTTATGGGTGGATGCAACGGCAACACATCTGGCATTTCTTCGCTTGTTCGCGGAATGAAGGCAGAGGATGTAATCTCTCGTCTTGAAGGAATCCGTTGCGGAATCAAGAACACATCATGTCCTGACCAGCTTGCTCAAGCTCTTCGTCAGATTATTAAGAAATAGATTACACGACAAAACGATGAAAGCAAGATTAGCAATATTTGTAAGCGGCAGTGGTTCGAACTGCGAAAACATTATCAAGTATTTTGCTGGCAGCAATGATGTTGAGATTGGTATCGTTGTCAGCAACAAACCAGATGCTTATGCTTTGACAAGAGCAAAGAACCTCAACGTTGAGTCTACAGTTATTTCTGCACAGCAATTGCGCGAAGACAAGGAACTGGTTCTTTCTTCAATCGAAGGATGCAACATGATTATTCTCGCTGGATTCTTGCCAAAAGTGCCTGATTACCTTATCGAACTCTTCCCACAACGCATTATCAACATTCATCCATCCCTTCTTCCTAAGTTCGGAGGAAAGGGCATGTGGGGACATCATGTTCACGAAGCAGTGAAGGCTGCGGGCGAGACTGAGACTGGCATCACCATTCATTATGTGAACTCAATGCTTGATGAAGGACAGAAGATTGCTCAGTTCAAGGTTGCACTCTCTCCTGACGATACACCGGACGATATTGCTGCCAAGGTTCATGAACTTGAGATGGCGCATTTCCCTAAAGTAATAGAGGAAATAGTCAATAATGTAATGTAACGTTACCAAAATAGGCCAAAAAACCACCAAAATTAACTTTGTGTGTGCGCACACAGCATTTTTTGCTAAATTATTTGGTACTTTGTTAAATTCTTTTTACCTTTGCAGCAGATTTAAGAACAAACGTGTTCTGAATTCTCACAAAATAGGATATATTATAAATTTATTAAAGGTAAAGTAGATTATGTTACAGGACAAAGCAGGCAATATCGCAGGTACTATCTACACTGCAATTGCAGAGACAGAAGGTCTCACATTCAAGGCAATCAAGAAGGCAACTAAGCTTACAGAGAAGGACTTCCTCCTTGGTCTCGGCTGGCTTCTTCGTGAAGACAAGCTCAGCGTTACTGAGACTGGTGACGACAAGGATCCATACAAGTACGCTCTTAAGTAATTTGTTAGTTCGCTAATAATCATAAAGTGCATCATTCGATATCTTTCGGGTGATGCATTTTTATGTTTAAATCGATTTACTTAATAGTTTTATGAAAAACATAGTAATCTTTTTGCTTATTCTCTATAGTGTGTTGCTCATTACACTAATAGTGTGTTGACCGTTACACTAATAGTGTGTTGCCTCTTACACTAATAGTGTGTTGGTCATTGCATTAGTAGTGTGTTTGCATTGCATTAGTAGTACATGAACATGCCTTAATAAGGCGGAGGGCGGAAGATTAGTAAGGCGGAGGCTTGTGCCTTAGTAAGGCGCCGTCTGTTGCGTTACTATCTTTCGATACAAGCATAAGGATGTTCACACTTATTTTGCCTTGCGTTTTATTTTGCAGATAGAAAGGTTTTTCGTATCTTTGCAAAAAATTATATCCATTAATGAAGAATATAAGAAATTTCTGTATCATAGCACATATCGACCACGGTAAGTCGACACTTGCCGACCGATTGCTTGAAAAGACAAATACAATCAAAATCACTCAGGGACAGATGCTTGATGATATGGACCTCGAACAAGAACGAGGCATTACCATCAAGAGTCATGCTATCCAGATGGACTATAAGTATGATGGTGAGAAAGATGAGTTCAAAGGTCAAAACTATACTCTTAATCTCATTGACACTCCGGGACACGTCGATT
>DCIW01000195.1 GCA_002317225.1 Prevotellaceae bacterium UBA1716
CCAATATACATATCACTTTCGTATCCAGCCAACAAACTGCAGCCACTATATACATCCACATTATTTCCAAAATGGATGACTCCCTTATTCCCGAATCTCAACAATGTACAACAATCACGTTCTGCAAACATAGACACAGGACTTATACCTAACCTAATTGTATATTTTTCCATCTTGCCATCGATTTTTATACACCCCTTCCTAAGATTTACGAATTCCATATGTTTCCCCACCTTTATAGGCAAAATTCTAGCCTCATCAAATGAAAAAACCTTAAAATTCAAGTATATAGTATTCCAAACACTATAATTGCCTAATCCAACTATCAATTTCAGATAATTAAAAAACTTTGAACACATAATTTTAGTAAATATTGTTTATGTGGAAATATTACCCAAATAACAATATAAAGTTGATTAATACCAGACATCAGTTATCCATACACCTTATTCTATCAATTTGTAATTCTTATATTTTTTTTTCCAAAAATCCTTCTCAACACCTAAAAGCATCAGAATATTTCCTATTACTATTTTACAGAAATCCCAGTTACTCTTTTTCTTTTCCTTGGCGATGGTAAAGAACCTTTTTATACTTGATAGTTTAAGAATAGACTTCTTAGGCGAGTACGGACTTTCAGTTAACCGTATTCCTGCCCATTGCGACATAGCATAATATTTGCGCCATTCATTTGCAAATGGATGCTTGCTGTCTTTATGCCATGGCTTGACACGTTCTGTATAATGTATAATGGTTGGATTGCAGATTTGTTGTTCAGCATCTTTTGTTCGATGAATGTATTCCCTACTTAAGAATTGGCTTGTAATATTGTATTTGATGGGTAGATTTATTTTTTCTTTATATAAGACAGCATTTAATATACTTTGGTCATGAAACTCCAACGCATTAACGTTTGCTCTACCATATTCAAGAAGCCTTTCTTGTACATTATTCTTACGCCAATAGTCGAGATTTATTATAAGCACACCAGCATTAAATTGACTCGTATATAATTTGTCACATGGAAGATTGAGTTCTTGTTCGCGTACATAATGAACAGCAGCTATGGCATGTTTACTCATGTCTGTTTGCCACAATTCCATTAACGACTTACGAACAATTATATCACCATCCAAATAAAGAATTTTATGTACATCATATGGCAATATACTTGCCACATACAACCTATAAAAAGTTGCTATGCTAAGATGTGATTTTTCACTTATACTGACACGAAAATCCTTTACGTTGTCTTCGTTTATACCGTAAAAGGTAATGTCGTTTCCCCCATCTCTCGCAATGCTTGACAAGACATTCTTATTTTCCTGAGTGAAATTACCACTTGTAAAAATATAATAATGAACAGAGCAGTCATTATTCTTGTTGATTGAGAGCATTAACACCCCTGTAGGCATTATGTACTTCTCATCCGTACAAAGTAGAATGTGTATTTTGTCATCCATTCTTTTTATTCATTTTCTGTTAAATTCGAATCAGTTCAATGCTTATTATTATCCGACGAATTATCTGTTAGCCGTAGCTGAAACATCATAATTGGATTTTACATAATTATATGCTTGAGCTATAAGGTACGTATTGTTTATTCCTATCAAAAAAACACTAAATATGTAACTTCAATATGGATCAGAATCCAAATATCTGTTGATTCTCATGCACTTGTACCATTGCACGGAAGACAAAGAAATCAGTAGGGGTTGTAATCTTAATATTTTCCACTGGACCTTCGATCAAGCCTAATTTCATGCCATAATAACTCATCATAGAGCATGAATCAATAAAATCGCCTTTGCCTTCTGCTTGGCTTTTGCGATGTGCACAGATGATGTCATTAAGATAAAAACTCTGAGGAGCACGTGCCATCTTGCAGTCACTACGCTTTGGGATGTCAAGAGAACCATCATGCTGATCAACGATAACAGTCTCTATTGCTGGCACACAAGTGATACAACTGCCGCACTCCTTCACTTTTGCGATATTGTCAGTTATTGTAGTGTCTGTAATGAGAGGACGCACACCATCATGAATAAGCACGATAGCATTCTCATCGCCTTGCTCATGTATATACGACTCTGCCGCACACAGTCCCTTATAAATGGAATCCTGCCCACTAACACCACCTGGTACTACTTTCACAACCTTATTGATCTCGAATTTGCGTAGCATCTTTTCGAGGAAAGGAATCCATGACTCCAAGCATACCACCACAACACCATCAATCTCGGGATGATTGTCGAACAACTCTATAGTATAAATGATAATTGGTTTACCATTCAACTCCAGGAACTGCTTTGGACGGCTCTTCGTATTCATTCTTGAGCCCACTCCACCAGCGAATATGACTGCTATATTCTTCATATAAAAATATTAAAAAGGACAATTGCCGTTTCCGGTCCAATAGGCTTCCATGTCGTGGGTTACCTGCTTTTCTTTTGGAGGCAATTTCATATAATCTCCATAACAACGAGAAAGGAATGTGTCATAATCTTTGACAGACTTAAACACGCAATCTTCGAATTGGTAATCACCAATCTCCTCAAACAAAGTGATTTCATATGGTTTGGCATATAAAGTTGGCCATACGGCATTTATCACTTTGCCTGAATGTGGAACGCTTTGAGCTATTTGAGATATCTTATGTGCTATTGACTGTTGGCTCTTGAATAAGAACAAGAAATGTATGAGATTACGCAATATACTCTTCTTGTCAAGCCCCCATTTAAGTGGGCCACGAGCAACCATAATCTTTTTCCACATGAAAGTCCTATCATAGCTTTGCTTGGTATAGTTGTCCATCGGGAACACATCAACCCAAAGCCCTTGTTCACGATTTTCACCATAGGTCTTGGCAAGTGTGTTCTTGCTTATTACTTTACCGAATGGTGTAAGTGAATTGCCGTGTTCAATAGACTCCCATGCCAGGTCGTTTCGTATCGATTCCGTCTTGAGCAATTCATTTAACTTCATGTAATCTTCACGAAGCATCATTACATCTATGTCATCGTCCCAAGGTATGAAGCCCTTATGGCGGACTGCACCCAACAATGTCCCAAATGCGAGATAATACCGCAGCCTATGCTTTTTGCAAAAAGCATCGAACCCTTTGAGAATATCGAGTTCTATCGCTTTAATCTGCTTATTTGTTAACCTTTGACTCATTGTGTTTCTTTTGATAATTGTTCGTAAATAGAACCCAACTGCTTGTTGATATTCTGAATATTAAACAATCCTGATACATATCTATCAGTAGTTTGTACCATTTGCTCTCGTAGCGAAGGATCGGACATCAATATGTCTAATTTGTTTGCCATGGCTTCGATATCCCCAACAGGGAATACAAGTGCCTCTTCGCCATCACGAACAATGTCGGGCATTCCACCAACAGGAGTAACTACACAAGGCAAGCCGTATGCCCAAGCATCAAGGACTCCCATTGGAAATCCTTCACCATAACTTGGCAAGCAATAGATAGAGGACTCATTGAACGCACGGTCTTTGTCTGTACCACTTATCCAGCCTAACCATTTTACTTGTTTGCCCACCCCAAGTTCGTCTGCAAGTTTCTTACCGCCATCAATATCGCCATGACCAGCAATGATTAGTTGCCAATCTGGATACTTTGTAGATAGTTTTGAAAATGCCTGAACCAAATCTAAATATCCTTTCCGTTTTAGTAATTGACCTGCAAATAATAATTGTTTTTTCTTGTTTGTAACATCCCTTTTGACCGTAGGACAAGGATTAAATAGGACTCGCATTTTGCTGTCCTCAAAACCAATATACTCTTTAATCCAGCGTTTCCACTGCTCAGAAAGCACCAAAATAACATCTGCATTCTCAAAAAGGTACCTAAATCGCGGCTTATCCTCTTCGTTTTGCAACACATGAGGACCTGGCGGATGGAAATGGATTATCGTCTTCTTGTGCCATTTCTTCGCCCATTTCATGTAGAAGCACTTTCGTTTCAATGACATGCCAAATGACACATGCATGTGATATATATTATAAAAAGGAGCAAAAATAAAGAACTGAATTAGCCCCAAAATCAGATATATTCCCTTTCTCCATTTATATCCACCTCGATGTGTCGCAATCCAGTGGCAGTGGTATTCTGCCCACTGTTTGCCTGTCCTATGAGCTTTTATTACGGATGTAATTCCGCCTCGGGTAAAACGGGACGTGCCTATAATGAGTACTTTAGTCATAAATATCAAATCACTAAGTGCATAAATAAATTAAGCATCCACTATTAAAAAGAAATACTTCACACTATAATCTTAACGATTTTTTTTGAAATTATATTCACAATAACCGAGAAAAATATGCAAATAAAAGTTCCGATCACATAAAATAGTAAAAGTGACGGGTCCAATTGTAAAATAAAACCAAATATTAAATTTGGCAGTATCAAAACATTAGTAGCATATGATTCCAAAGATATGTTCCCCCAAAAGGATAATGCGGCATGAACTGCATAAGATCTTAACCTACCTATTAGAATGGCACATATAGTCATAACAGGTATTCCCTGTGTCCAAAACAAACTAAATCTAGTACCACACTTATGATTTAGAATGAAAAATATGGAATATGCAATCAATGGCATAATAACAAATAACATTATATTGCCTTTCTTACCTTCCTTAATCTCTTTTGCCAATGTATAGCCTATAAAATAACTTGGCCAGCGTTGCACAATAAATTGCCAATTATGAGCTAACGAACTCTTACCCAAATCAATATAAGCAAAGGCCAAAGAGGAAATAACAAGCAAAACAAGCCACACCCACCTTATTTTACATGTCAGCGGTCTATGTATTAATGGCGTAATCAAATACAAGAACAAGCTACAGGAGACATACCACAAAGCAAGTTTTCCAAACAAATAACTAAAACCTGACAATTTCAGCAAAAAGCCACCAAAGCTGTCTCCTCCATAGATTATATTCAATGGTACAATAAAAAAAGCGACGGGTAAAACTATCCTTATATAACGTTTGTAGTACCATTGTAAAAGACTTAGTCCCTTTGATTTATATGAACTATAAGAATTATAGATTCCTAATCCGGAAAGAAACAAGAAAATATCACAACCAATACCCCCATTCCCTAATATTGTTGCCAACCACTCGGGCATAACAACACCCCTGGAAGGAGCATGGCATATTATTATGAGTAGTGCAGCCACTCCCATCAATTCTGTTCTACATTTACTAAAGAGTTTTAATTCGAATGTACTATTCATTTGTCATTATACAAACAGAAAAAATCTTTTGGAACACGATCTTGTTTTAAATGTAATTGATCACAAAAATCAGTATCATTTAAATACTGAATACTATCAAAATATCCAGAAAGCAGTGTTGTTTGGAAATGAGGATTTGATGAAAAGACTTCAGCCACTGCCTCTTTCAAAGATTCACGCATTGGACCGGAAAGCAATCTAAATCCTACTCCATTAGCCTCACATAGTTGCTTAGTTCTTAACAAATACTTATATTGGATAGGTGATATACCCACTCCCCTATCTTGCGTTTGATGTAATACTGGAACATATGGGGTTAGCTGATACCATCTTTGATTACACAACTTAGAAAATGACTCTCCATTCAAATACTCCACTTCTTCTTTATCAAGATATCCTATAAATTCGTCATTAAAAAAGTTCTTTGTGAAAGTACTATAGAAGAGCCCCCCCTCCATTGTATTTGTCCAACATAGAGGGTTGAGAATCAACACAACTTCTTCTGGCAACTGTTCCTTATTATTCTCAAAGAAATTAGCACAAAGCAGATAATGTCCAACAGGAGTAATGGCAACTGTTGCAGCCAAGCAATACACACACGAATCCTTGCAATCTCCATACAAAGAAGTCCCAACGCTATCGCCTAAAACAAGTTTCTTGACTTTGATATGTTTTCTTGATCGAATAATTGACTCTGTAACTTTGTAATCAGCATTGTTAAGGAAATTGTATCCTGATTTATTTATAAAGTAATATAATATATTGCCAGACACATATACCAAAGCACATGCAATCACTGAAAAGATTGCTATTTGTATAATAAATCTTTTCATGCGTAGTTAAAATTTGAAATAGATGAAATCAGCCGGTTTGCCTTGATAATACACAATAGTAAGTATTAACAATAGATATACTCCCCATCTGACAACTTTATAGTTGCTAAAATTAATCAATGGGAATTCCTCTTTACGCTGTTTCCATTCAAAAGCAAACATAATAACAGCGAATACCATTGAAGGTAGCGCCCACATGACACCAGCTGGTTTGCTTAATAAAGAAGGAGAACACACCTTTGCCATATACATACCGGCTTCACTGATGCTCTCACAACGGAAAATAATCCATCCAACCGTTATAAGCATAAACACAAGAACAACATTAAATATGTCTTTCCATTTGTATGGGGCATCATCCCTTTTCTTGTAAACAATATTTACATTGGGATTATATTCTTCTCTTTTGATCAATGATGGTAAGAAGAGTAATGCATGAAATATTCCCCAGACCACAAACGTCCAATTCGCTCCATGCCATAAACCACTAACTAAAAAAACAATAAAGGTATTTCTAATCACAATTGATTTTGCGCAACGGCTTCCTCCCAAAGGAAAATAGATATAATATCTAAACCATCCTAATAACGACATGTGCCAGCGATTCCAGAATTCTGCAACAGAACGAGAGAAATAAGGATAATGGAAATTACGAGTAATACGAATTCCCAAAAGCTTTCCCACTCCTATTGCCATATCAGAATAACCTGAAAAATCAGCATATATCTGTATGCTGTACATAATAGCGACAATAAATAATGTACTACCTGTTGAAGTAGCGATATCTCGAGATATAAATAATGATAAGCCATCAGCTACCACCATTTTTTTAAACATTCCCCATAATAACTGCTGACATCCTTCAACTCCAAGTGAATACTCAAACTTACGAGGTTTCCATAGTTGAGGAATGAAGGTTACAGATCTATCTATCGGTCCTGACAATATACAAGGGAAGAAACTTATGTATGTTGCAACGTCAATGAATGAAGCGCTTATCATCTTTTTTTGACGTATATCTATCAAGTAACTCAACATTCTAAATGTAAAAAATGATATTCCTAACGGCATTATTATGTCAAACACATAACAATTGGATATCAATCCTATCTTATAAAAGAGCGTTTCAAAACTTAGAATAAAGAAATTGAGATACTTAAAATAAAACAAAAGACCTACGCCATATATAATACCTATAATAACAAATTTATTAGCTGTCTCCTCACGCTTTTGCACCATACACATCTCTATCATAGTGCCCAACCACCAAATGACAAAAATACTAACTGCCATTAATATCAGCATTCGCCAATCCGCATTACCATAAAAGAACATACTTGAAAGCAGCAGAATAAAATTCTGTGCTTTCGCAGACTTTTGACTGATATAATATAATAGAAATACTATTATGAAAAAGAAAAGAAACGGTATGGAGTTTATGGTCATATTTGTTCTATATCATTTAGTAATATAGTTTTCAAATTCTCTTGGCGATCTAATAATCTTCTTAAATTTTCATCATACTTGTTACACATCAAATCCACAAATATCTTTAAGTCATCGCTATTTACGTAATCAATATCTATCGAATAGTTTTCAAATCCTATATTCTTCATATATTCGCGAAGCTTATACAGATAATTAACAGCAATAATTGGACGACCTCCTGCTCCAGAACATAATATAGCTGCATGCATACGTGTTACTATTGAAAACTGACAGGCAGAGAATAGCGTAGCCATTTCTATTGGAGTTAAAAGACGTTGTATACAGTATGCTTTTTCTTTATTTTTCATTTTGGATAATATTCTATTGCCAATTTCCACGTCATCAATGTGTCCATTTACCACTGTCGGAGTAAAGACTATTTGCTTATTATATTTTTCGACAATATAATCTAAGGTCTCTGCAATGGCCTTCTCGTAACCTTCTTGCCGTACAGGTCCTTTTGCTTTTCTAAATTTCCAAGGAATTACAGAAACACCGACGAATCCACTAGTTAGTTCAAATTCGTTTAATAACGAATTTAAAAGTTTCATATTTGTATTCTGCAAAAGCGCTATGTCATAAGAGTCGAATTGACATGGTACTTTACATTTCCACTCTTTTAAAATATCATATGATTTTTGATCTCTAACAAAAATTGCATAACTATTATTTAATACCTTTTTTGCTACTGATATAGTGCTTCTATAGAAAACTGGACCTATAGTAAGAGACATGTGCACTAATTTCTTGCCCATCTTAACATAGGTTCCTATTGCATACAAGGAGAGAAGTGCAGTCTTATAGTATATATCATTTATACGTTCCGCACCAATACAATAAATATATTCAGCAGCCTCTACTTCCTGAAGATTCATTTTTCTTCTACCACAAAACGCCCAACTTATGTTTGTGAAAAAAAGAAGTAGCACTCTACTATAAACTATCCATCCAAAAACCTGTAGCATCCAAAAAAACTTCTTTATGCTATCACCTTTTGGAGTAGGGAAAAGGTCATTAATAACTTCTACTCCATCTATTAAGGAATCAATTACCAAGGTTTTTCTTACGCTCTCCTTATCCAAACAAAAAACCGTAATATGGCATCCAGGATGCTTCTTTTTCACAATTCTTATGGCATTTTCTATTAATGCCATAGAACCTATATTATTTGCAGATCCTCCTTCTGCTATTATTACTTTCATGTCAAATATATTCTTTGAATAATTATTACTCAAGAGATAATCAAAAGTAACTAACAAATGTTTTTATCTATTTTGTACCCCAATACGTTCAAAGCGCTTTTTCATTAAAAATGGATATATTTGAGGCCAAACCATAAAAATAAAAGCGCGACGCTTCTCACGAAATGGAACATCTGCAAAGAATGCTTTATAAGCATTTTTACGGGTATATGAAAGATATTCCTTGTGCAAATTAGGAAATTCCTTTTGAGCTTGCCCCAAAACGATGAAATTATACATGTCGCTATAAGTATGCCAGATAGCATACTCCCATGCTTTAAGAACAGCCGTTGATGGACTAATTAAGTTTTCTTTTATACGATATAATGCTTGAATACCACAAATAACCTTATTGACATTAAATTTGGTCATTGCACTATTTGAATTATCACGACGATAATAATACAGTTTTTTATGCCCAACAACAATCTTATTGGCTCTTTGGAAAGTATAACAAGCAAAATTAAAACCTTCACCTATAAAAATATCCTCAAAAAAACGTAGATTATCAGCCAAAAAAGAACGCCTGAATAATTTACAATAGCAACCGATCGGTATTTTATAATATAACTCTCGAATAACGGCCTTTTCGGGTGATAAAACTTCTATATAGTCTCTATCAATTTGTTGGGTGCGAAAAGTTGTAAAATGACCAGCACTTAATGCGATATCAGCATCATGTTTAATTGCTAATTCAAGAAAATAAGACACGTATTCTGAATCCACATAATCATCCGCATCAACAAAGCAAACATACTCGCCTGTAGAAGCGTCAATTCCAGTATTTCTGGCAGCACTAACTCCTCCATTACGTTTATGGATCACCTTTATTCGAGAATCTTTCTCTGCATAAAGGTCTGCTATCAAACCAGAATCATCTGGTGAACCATCATCAACTAATATTATTTCAATATTTTTATGTGTCTGATTTTGCACAGACTCAATACATTGGGGCAAATAAGATGCCACATTGTACATTGGGGCAATAATCGAAACTTTAATATTTTCCATACTTAAACGTTGTTTTTTAAAAAAGTATAAACAGCGTGACCATTTTTTATAAAATCAAAATGCTTCTTTCCAACTTCATAACCATTATGCCCTATATAATTGGCATAATCCACATTTCGCGATAAATTTAGCATAGCTTCCGAATAAGCTTCAACCGAATAATCGACTATTAATGCAGATTCCTTATCAACAAAATAATATGGAATTTCTCCAACTTCACTTGTTATTATAGGCCTACCAGTTGAAACATATTCCGCTATTTTTTGAGAAAAGCGAGCATGATCTGCCACTGAATTTGGATCAAGGGGAATCAACAAAGCAAGAGAAGTCAAGTATATATTAAATAATTCCTCGTCAGAAATCTGTTGTTTAACTTCAATCATTGACTCGAGATTCAATGATTGAATTTTAACAAGCGCTCTATTCATTGCAGATTTTCTTCCATACAAAACAAGTATTAGTTTTTGACGTCCTCCGCTTTCAACGAATTTTTTATAAGCTTCTAAAAGATTTACTAAGACTCGGTAATAAGCAGCACCAGCACAATATGAAAAGTGTCCAAAAGAAATTCCTCTTTGTAACTCAATTCGTTCAAAATCAGACAATACCGGAATTATATGCATTGGCAACGAAAAATGTTCATATTTATTCCACAAAAAATGACTTATTGGGAAGAACGCATCTAAAAAAACACCATACCAATGTGTGCATATATAGGCAGCAATCCTCTCGCTCAATGTTTTCCCAAATAAACTAGGTTCCCATTCTTGAGTCATCCAAACACATTTATAACCTATCATTTTGGCGAATAAAAGTTGAATCAAATAAACTTGCCATCGTCCTCCAACAAACAAGATATTCTTTTCACTTTTACTTTTAAGACTTGCCAACAAAGATAGTAATTTGCCTATATTGAATATAATTCTAAAAAATGTTCCTTTAGGAAATAAAAAACAATCAAAACCATGGTGATGTTTAACACAAAAATTTTCCACCTCGGAACCTTCAACTCCATTGATAAAAGTAACCTTAGCACCACATCTTGCAAGTCCTCTTGCAAGAAAGTCCGCTTTTGTATTTGAAGCACTGAACTTTATAGGAAAAGATTGGGTACAATGCGAAAAAACAATATTCATTATTTCAAGTTAATCTAGAAAAAAACGGATTAGATTATTGAATATTTATTTATTATATTTATCAAATAGTAATTAAGACGTCCAAGGAGATGAAATCATGAAGCTTATAAGTGCTGAATTTAGTTTATTTGAAACTATAAGCAACTTGACTAGTAAATGATTTCCCCTTCTGGTACAACTGTTCCTACATCTCCAAAAGAAGCAAATTGCAATACTTTGGCAAGAGAGAAATCAACCTTAATTTACAAAGCATGATTACAAACGAGATTTCAAGCTAAATGTTACTAAATTTGATTTGTTTTATCGAGCCTTCGATTTCAACAGCATTCGTTTAAAATAATACTTTATCTCAAAATCATTCATTTCACGTAATTGTGGGTGTACACAGACAGAAATTATCATAAACATCATTATATATATACAATCTGGAGTACAAAAATTATTACTTATCCAATCACATACCCAAAAAATACCTATATATACTACAAATGCTCGAATATATCTATTACGAGCACGATTTAATGTTGAAATTCCTAACCAATAATAAAAAACAAACCAAACAAACAAACCCAAAATACCACACCAAGTAAAAATATTGACAGCGAAAACTTCACTATACCTTTGGGGAGAAACACCTTCAACCCGAAGAAAACCACCTTCACGACTTTTTACGAATTCAGAATCGTATCCATATCCTGGGGTTCTTCCCCAAAACATATATTCATTCTCCATAGACGATGAAATAGACTCAGTATACAACATAGTACGAGTATCACTTTTCATATTCTCACCTGAAGCAGACACATAATTACCTTGAATATACGAATCAAACTTGAGCACATTAAATATTCCCGTCAAAGCCAATATTAAAAAAAACACTGGAATCCACATTAATAAATGAAAAAGGAAATGAGAAAACTTATAAGTTAAACAGACGTGATATTTCAGCATAAGAAACACAGCTAATGGGGCAATCAAAGACAAATAATCCATTCTTTGATATATACCAAATAAAACCAAAAAAACATATAAAAAGTATGTCACAAAACGAAATTGGCGAGTCAGACATTCAGACAATATCAAAAAGAAGAATGTAAAATACAACATTCCCATAACATACCATTTGTCAATATAGGCTAATGATATAAGCGTAATCCATGGTACATATCTCCACCATAATCTTATTGTGCGTCTAAGAAACCCTTCTTGTTGCATTATAAATATAAAACCAAGAGAGCAAAAGCTACAAAAACAGCACATTCTTGTATAAGGGAATATAGAAGACGGGACATAAAGTAATTTAATTAACGACGCTAACACATAAAGTAGCATAAATCCAAAAATACTTGAAATAACAGGATATTGCCTAACCAGCGTATTCCGATGCTTCCAAAAATACCATAAACAAAAAATAGCATAGGATATATATAAAAAATAATTATATATTTGATATGTCTTCCCTATATGTAACTTAAATAATATAGGAGAGAAAGATTGCAAAATGATAAGCCATGGCAAATATTTATGCGCATAACGATCTATTTTATAAACTTTACGCTTTGATTGTGTCATATGTGGTTATTTTTATCTGTCGCAAATATCATTAATGTTTCCATTCCAGAAAAAAACATCTTCATTTTTTCTGTAATAATCATTTAAGAATAATTCCCATCTACCATTTGCTATTTGGCGTAAACCATTTTTTATAAATTTAGCAGGATTACCTCCTATACAAGAATATGGTTCTAATTCCGTTGTATAATCTTTTCCGACGGCTGAGTACGGTCCTGCAACTATAGTATAATCTGGTATTTTCGTTCCTCTTTTAACTGTAGTAAAACTTCCCAACCAACACCCTTCTCCTATTTCAATAGGTTTGCAATTATCTTTTATTGCCATAGTGTTTATATCTATGATATAATGAATGTCGGTATCCATTAACGTGGAATTATTAGCAATGAAACTAGCTTTGCCAATTTCACATCGTTTATCAATAAAAAAAGTCACATTATCTCCAATATAGCAATTATCTTTTATACTTAATTCCCCACGAATTTTCCATTTAGCCCCTTGCCGTATCACAATTCCATGTCCAAAATAGAAAACTCCTGATAGCGTTATACTGGATACATCCCCAACACTACGACCTTGGTCCATGTGTCCTATTACAACGGATTTAGGATATATGTCACTTATGTCTAAAGGTATCACCTTACCAGACAGATCAAAGAATCGTATATCCCCATATATCCAAACAGGTGTTTTCCAAGCATATTTTACAGGCATCGTACGAAAATTAAAATATATTGTCTTCCAAAAACACAAACGATTTTCCAATTTATTCATTTCTATTTCTGCAAGAAGATTATTAAATGTTGATTTGTTCGTTAGAATCTTATATATTCCAAGAAGAATCAACTTGTATATTCTAAATGTAAGTGAGATTTTCTTTAATATAAGTGCAAACATAACAATATATATCTAATTTTCGTAATAACATCATGATAATTATAAACTTTTTTGTATGTTAATGCATCACGAGACAATTGTTTTGCAGCCTTTCTCATATTGGCAGGACATCGATTATCAAATACCACATACGAGAATGGATAATGAAACATATTAGCCACAGAAGAGGCATAATTAGACCCTTGCAATCCAAAATGCTCTATGAGTTTAACAGATAATTTACTATATATCTCCGACAGAAGATAATTTTGAGTGTAGTTTCTCTTTATTTCACATGATTCTGTTTTCTGGGGGGTAACATAGTAATAATTTCGATCATTTATAAACTTAAAATACTTACAATGTATCATATATGAGTGAAGAAACACTCCATCTTCACATTTATCAATACCAACAGGAAAATGAATATTAAACTCATCTATAAGACTACTATAAAAAAGTCTGCCCCAAACTGCTTGAAAATGAAGAAGTCTGTTAGAAGATATAATATCTTGGGCACTTCCATTTTCAAAAAAATAGTCCTTGAAATTGAATCCAGAATAGGACATATCATGTCCCCCATCGGCATAAATGCCATGGAATCCCTGAGTAACTAATAATTGAGGATTCCACTCCGAATTAGCATTCACCATACACTGCAGATAGTCTTGTCCTACATAGTCGTCTGAATCAATAAAAGCAATCCATTCACCGCTACTATGTTCAAGCCCTGTGTTTCGAGCACAACTTCGTCCCTGGTTTGTAGTATGAATTACTTTTATTCGGGAATCTTTTTGGGAATACTCATCACAAATGCAGCCACTATTATCTGGAGAACCATCATCAACAAGTATCAATTCCCAATCAGGGTAAGATTGAGACAAAACACTATCTATGCAACGTGACACGTATTGCTCAACTTTATAAACAGGGACGATAATAGAAATCAATTTGTTCATAATTTAGAATTTCCCAATCAAGTATCTCAAATATTTAGTGTTCAAAATACAAGAGATTAATGAGCAAATACATATTAAACAGAAAAATATGAATAAATAAACGCCAATTTGGACAAGCAATGGTGATTTAACAATTACATCCTTCAAATAGAATGTAAGAATCATATTGAAAATCGGATGTATTCCATAAAATATAAGGGAATTTCGGCCGATATACTCTAAAAATTTATTAGAGTCTATACATTTAGACATAGAAATAACAAGAATTGTTCCTACGATTGCCATAATATAAAAGATAATGACATCTACCCCTTTATATGTAAAAAGATATGTCACCTGAACCACCAAATTAAATTGCTGAAGCACATAAACTATAATTAAATATAATGGGAGTAAGATTACCATCGTTTTGGGAATATCATATTTCTTTATTTGAATTCCTATAGGTATGAAAATGATAAAAATAAAAGCATGTATGAGATACCAAAAATTCAATGTAATCACTTGTTGATTATATAGATAACCTAAAATCACGCCTATTATTGAAATCACTATACATGAAAATTTTATATATTTCCCCAAATATCTGTTCAGCAACCAATAAATCATCTTTGCACAAAACAAAGCCGAGCAAAACCATAACTTTCCACCATAGATAAAGAAATGAACAACAGCATTCTTTATGGTTGACAAATATCCATAACGCCCAAATTCACCAATTGTTGATTGGTAAATTATGCCTGAAAGGACACCTAAAGTAACAGATGGTATGATAAGGGATTTGAAATTCGTAGGCAGAAATGTCTTAAATGGCTTGTCATATCTACTAAACATAGCTGATACCACGAAGAATGCAGCCATAAAAAACATTACCCAATAATCATCCAGCATATCAAGTGCTGATGTTACATTGTTTCTTATATCATATAATTCTGAACGAATATGTATATGATGAAGAAATAAAAGAATAATTAATATACCTTTAGCAACATCAGCATAATGAACTCTTTGTCTTGTTAATTGAGCATTTAGCATATCAAGACTTCATTTTTTATGGGAAAAAGTATTTCTAATTCGAAAAATAAAATCTCTAAATCCTTGAGATATTATATAAAACTCGGCACAAATCAATGTGGACACAATTGTAAAAACAACAATTGAATAAAATCCAAAAGAAATATAAGATGTAATATGACTTGGCAATATTCTATTGAAAAGAAAAGTCAGCACAAATACATCAGCATAGATCATCAAATACCTTAATATGACAGGAATAAAATAAGTTTTAACTGGCATGTGAAAGCCCTTTCTAAAAAGAAAAATTGGTTTCCAAATCATAATAATAAGTAATTGGGAAATAACTCCCCCCATTAAGACTCCTTGATATCCCCAATAATGTCCAAATATCAAGCCACCTGCTACATTAATAAATCCTTCGACACCAGGTGCCCAAACATCACTGAAAAGACCATATCCATTAATATGATGGTCTACTGTTAAGCGAGTTATAGAAAAACTTTGACTTATCACCAATAGAATAAGTAATGTTTGACTCAACACATATTTGTCCCCTAACCATAAAGCAATAAATTTATGAGATAAGAAATATAAACATAATAGAACAATAGAAGCTATGCAAAAACGAGAATCATATAACTCCCAAAAAACTCGGATTATTTTCTTTCTATCTCCACTTGCTATAAGATTTCCAATTGCTGCACCAACACTGCTAAAAACCATCTCAATAATAATCCTAACTTTACCTAATATCAAAAGATAATTCGAATAATAAGAAACAATTGTTAATGTTGAGTATGCATACATCAAGAATGGACTTGTATTAGAAATTATTTGGTTAGTAATTTTATGTATAAAAACTTGTTTAGTCTTTTTAATCACGTCAGGGTATTCTTTAACAAGTTGTTTGCCATCAATACCAGGTGATTTGAGCCATGGATAATCTCTTGAAAGAACATGATTTAACCACCAACAAGAAAATAAAGAACTGAATAATTTTGAAAATAGATATAATAAAAAGGGGTGTGAAACAACTGGCAAAAGAAACAATAATATAATATTAACTCCAACTTGTACGCCTTGTGTGACTCTCGTAAGCTTATATCCCTTTTGATCAGTAGTAAGAACAATAGAACGGTAATTTAGGAAATAACCAAGCATTGACCCAAATAGCATTATAGAAAAGGTTGCATAAGTATACCAAAGTGGTATCTTTATGTCCTTGAATATCATAGGGAAAAAAAGCATAAGTATGCCAGCTCCAACAATTACTATTATTGCAACCCTTTTGTATATCCATCCTTGCAATGCTACAATTCTATTTATTTCGTCATAATCACGATTAAACAAATGCTTATATAAGAAGAATGTTACAGACGTACCAACTCCTAATTCAGCAATATTAAGAAATCCGAGTAAGTTATGTGCAGTAGTATCTAAGCCAATTACTTCAGAGCCTAAATAATCAAAAAAAACTTTTCTTGTCCAAAAACTTAGGATAAGCATCACGACATAGTAAAACAATGCAACTTTTGCATTCTTGATGCTTTTGGATGTACGAGATTCCGACATATTAAAAATAACTACTGTCATTATTATCCCATTAAAATCAGGATATTTTTTAAGAACATCTATAGAATAATGGAACAGAAATAATTTATGACATCATTTAAGTTAATTACATCTTATTGGTCTATCAAATTGATTGGTATTCAATATAATATATTATTATATAGCCAATGTACTTTAACGCTAAAAAAGATTAATCCTATTGTATAGAGATCACCCTTGAATATGAAACACCATTTGATGTATGCATATAATACTTTCCAGATTTACTCATTATTTTTTTACATAAGGACGTGAAACAAACCTATATTTGTCTAATAGCGGGAAATCCAACACTTTGACCCATTGAACAGAAGGAATTGAAGTTTCTCTACTTATCTGTTTTACATAATAATTTTTTATTTTATACCAATTATCGAAGACGGTTTCCAATCCTTCACAATCGTTTATATAAACATTATTATATATAACAGAAGGATATCCTATTTTATGATAATCAGGAAAATCATCACCACACTAATCATAAGTGTAGGTAAACAATCCATACGATCATTAATATCCATAAGAACAACAAATAGTACATTAGCCCCTACTGGCAAAAAACAGATTAAAATATGAACTGAACAATCCCTTTTGCATTTTCGGCATTTGGATTGGTGCTAAAAGTTTGATACACAGTCAAAAAGTATTTTTATAATAGAAATAATAGGTACCACCTTGCCAAAGATATTTGAAACGAGAAAAACGCTCAAAGTAAAAAACCGCATCAAGACTAGTACAAATTATTCCAACTATACAAAACCTTATGAATTCTCGAATTCTGTTGTTATTTAGACACAGCAGTAAACATTTCTTCATATAATTTTATAGCTTAAGCTAATCTCCAAAAACGAAGGACTAAATCACTCAAATTCAAACATTTTCTAAGGAATAGAAGATTAGTCACCTTTTGAGATAGTTTGCATTTAGTTGGTATAAAATCATACTTTGCAATTTCTTTTAACAAACTTATTCTTTGCTGTTTGCTAATATCTTTACGGCGATAAGTTTCCATAATGGTCTGAATTTGCAAAAGCGAATTGTATTCTAATAGTTTATTGTAAGCTGTAAGCGACTTTATTTTTAGCGGTTGCATAGCTTTATACCATTCTGTTGCAATCGCATAAGTAGCTTCAGCACTACGTCTGGATTTGCCTTTAGCTGTAAGAATGCTATTCGGACGATTATAGATATATTCTGTTTGCTGTATTGTCTTACAAAACTTAGCTGAGCACAAAACAGTAATTAGAAACACCCAATCTTCAAAATTATTGATTGATTCAACAAAACTGATATTATTGTCAGCAATGGTGCTTCTCCTAACGCTTTTACTCCAAGCGCTACCCATGTGATGGTATTTATCTTGCCAAAGAAATACAGTTTCGGTGATTGATAATTCGGATGAAGGAAGCTGATATGTCTCTTTTCTTTTTTCATTTATCACCTCTGCGCCCTGAAATACTATATCCACTTCTTCAGATATGGCTTCTGCATAATTTTTAAGCCAATCAGGAGAGACACAATCATCAGCATCAAGAAATGCAAGCCATTCACCTTGCGCAGCTTTTAATGCAGTGTTACGAGCATTACTGACTCCTTCATTTTTTTGATGAATAATTCTTATGCGAGAATCTAATTTTGAAGCCTCTTGGAGAATAATCAGCGAATCATCTATGCTGCCATCATCTACACAAATCCATTCCCAATCTGTAAATGTTTGGGAAAGCATGCATGAAATTGTATCTTTGAGATACTTTGATGCATTATAGACTGGAGTGATGATAGAAAAGAGCATTATTATAATGATATTAAAAAGTCAAATGAATGAAAGGCTTATTATAAATCATTGCAGCCCTCTTCGGAAATCCCGAAGAATACATATCCTCTGTTTGGAGCAGGATTATCTTTTCGGCTTGAGCAATTATATATAGATCAAGGAAGGATTTTTCGTAGGTTTCGAAGGAGGCATCTGAGGTATGATCCATGTGGACTACGGAACCAGGGATGATACTTACATAGGATAGTTTGTTGACCTCGTTGAGGAAGGTGATACTGTCTGACGTGCAGAGTATCTGCTTTCCTGAGAGTTCGGTATTGTGGAGTTCTTCAATTTTTTTTACACACTTATTGATAAGTGCACACTGGTCTTCTTTAGGGAGTGTTTTGTAACCGGTCTCTTTGAAATCACCGAGGAGCTGTTGGAAACGGGTTGTGATGGCTACATAATCAAGAGAGAGAGAGGAAGAAAGATTGTCTATATCTTGTTGTAGACGATTAGATGGAATGAAGAGTTCAGAGAAAGACTCTGTGAAGTGGTCGTCAAGGAATGGGGTGTTTCCGTAAATATGTATTTGTTTCTTTTCTCTTAATCGTTTGTTGAGATAGAACTTGTGGAGTTTTATGTTTAATTGATAATCGTTGATAAGGACTGGAACAGATTTACGAGGATCATAAGTTATCTTTTCTGTGTCTATACGCCAATCATAAGCATTGGGAACGAGATAATCCTCCAATAAAAATGGATAATTAGCATGAAGGTGAAAAGGAATACCTTTTTGCTTACAATATGTATATATAGAACAAATTCCTCTTAATCTATCTGTAAGTCCTCCATGAATAGAGCGTCCATCAATCAAAAAGACCACACTTGGGCGAAGCACAAATTTATTATCATGGAACTGATAATATTCTTGCTTTAATCGTTTTTCTTCTTTGCGGAAACCTTTTATTCCAAAGTTGTATATGTTATATATACCACGAAGATAACTACGAAGACTCATAATATATTATTTATTTCTGCCAGGTCGCAAAATTGCCTCTTTACAATAGAATGAAAAACGCTCCAAAGCAAAGCGTGGGGATATAATTGAAATAGGGCGGCAAAGATAATAATAATGTTTGAAGGCTGCAACTTTGCGTTGAATACTTTTATGCTGCTTGTAAGAGTTATCTTTGCCTGACATAGAACCAAAAGAACTACCACCAAGGAGTTCGTCAATATAATAACCTTGAGACTTTTGTGCAAGAGATTCCTTCCAAAAAGGAAAGAAATCTTTTGGGAAACCAAATTGATAAACAAGTATTCCACCAAGAATACGCCATGCTCGGAAAAGTCCAATAGCCTTTAGGTCTGATCTAAGTAATTGAACGTCAAACTTGGATGGTTGGCGCAAAGCGTGATTAAGAAGGAGCATCCAGTCTATAAGTTGTTTTAAACCAACTCCTCCCTCCCATATATGCTGACAAAGATGGTTAAAAACGTATAAAACATTATATTGAAGAGAAGGAACAGGGATGGTAAAGACTTCTGTTTTCCCGGATTTTGACGTAGTAGACTCAATTTTTACAGAATCGCATTCGGAGAAATGTAGGTAATCAGCGGACAGCTTGTAATATTTATCTTGATATTTTTGATTGCCCGCTACAGATGGATATCGATGGATTTCGTATGCGATTTTGCCATCATGTATTTCGTAATGATGAGCTTCTTCTTCGGCACTCGCTTCTGCCTCTGGATTATTTATAAACTTTCTGATTGCCTCGCAAGACTTATCATATTCTTCAAGTCCTACATATATGTCAATATCACCACATGAGCGGGTGTTACGTTGTGGGTAAAGTGTTGCAAGTCCTTGTCCCTTTAGCAAAATAGGATGACAACCGGCGTTATTAAGTGCAGCAAAGGATTTACGAATAGCATTGTTGAGTTCATAATGCGTTTGTGCAATCGAGGCGGAATATTGGAATATTGCCATGGATTGCATAGGATTGAGCTGCTTGTCGAGTGGCAATTGGTCGTTGATGGTCATTATTGAATCTGCCGCAATAGCAAGGAGGGCATGAGACTCGAGTGCCTTGCAGATGGGGGACCACGACCAATCGGGGGAGTCAAAGAGGGTTAGGTCGGGGTGACGCTGCCAGATGGAGGTGCGAAGGAGGGAGAAGAATATGTTTTGTTCGGTTGGGGTCATAGGGGGGGGGACTAAAGGAAAAGCTTTAGAAACGGGGACTGGGGGGGCGGGGTTACTCTACAGTTACGGACTTGGCAAGGTTGCGGGGCTGGTCGACATTGAGACCGCGGGCAACGGCGATGTGGTAGGAGAGGAGTTGGAGAGGGATGACGCTGAGGAGAGGGGCAAGGCAGGAGAGGGTGGATGGAACTTCAATGAAGTCGGTGACCATGTTCTTGACTTGCTCGTCACCTTCTTCGATGATGGCAAGGATGCGACCATGACGGGAGATGACCTCCTGGAGGTTGCTGATGACCTTTTGGTAGCGTCGGTGATGGTTGGTAAGGAAAACTACTGGCATCTCTTCGTCGATAAGGGCGATTGGACCGTGTTTCATTTCGGCTGCTGGGTAGCCTTCGGCGTGGATGTAGGAGATTTCCTTGAGTTTGAGGGCTCCTTCGAGGGCTACTGGGTAGTTGTAACCACGACCGAGATAGAGGAAGTTCTTGGCGTATGTAAAGATGGACGCAAGGTTCTTTATCTTGTCGTTCTGGAGGAGAATCTTTTCGATTTTCGTTGGGATGAGTTGGAGTTCACGTATTGTTGCTTCGTACTCGTCCTGTTCGACTGTGCCTTTGATCATGCCAAGGGCAAGTGCGAGCATGGTGAGGACAGTAACCTGACCAGTGAATGCTTTGGTTGATGCAACACCGATTTCTGGTCCAACGTGGATATATGTTCCTGTATCGGATTCGCGTGCTATTGATGAACCGACTCCATTCACAATACCATAGACAAGGGCACCTTGTTGTTTGGCAAGTTGGATGGCTGCAAGGGTATCGGCAGTCTCTCCACTTTGGGAAATCGGGATGATGACATCGTCATGTTCTATGACTGGTTCTGAGTAGCGGAATTCGGATGCGTATGCCACTTCTACAGGTATGCGGCAAAAGTGTTCAATAAGCTGTTTGCCAATGAGTCCAGCATGCCAAGATGTACCACATGAAACGATAACTATGCGGCGAGCACGGAGAAGTTGGCGACGATTATTGGTAACGGCACTAAGGATGACCTGTGGTGCATGACTATATGGAGATTCAACAACACGACCACGCATACAGTCCTTGAGGACGTTTGGTTGGTCGAAAATCTCCTTGAGCATAAAGTGTGGATAACCCTCATGGTCGAGCATGGAGAGGTCAAGATCCACTTCTTTTACTTCTGTGTCGGCTTCTGTGCCTTTGAGATTATATACTTTGAGGGGGTGGTTGCGTTGGATAATGGCAACTTCCTCATCTTTAAGATATACGATTTGATTGGTATACTCAACGATAGGAGAGGCGTCGGAAGCAAGGAAGAACTCGCTGTTATCCTCGACTACACCTACTGCGAGAGGAGATGACTTTCGTGCTGCAACAAGTTGATCAGGATGACGCTTGTCGATAACAGCAATAGCGTATGCTCCTACTACAAGACGGAGAGCATTACGGACGGCATTTCCGAGACCACATCCAAGTTTGTTTTGAGTATATTCGATAAGTTGGACGAGGACTTCAGTGTCTGTTTCGCTATGGAAGGTGAAACCTCGTTTCTTGAGTTGTTCACGAAGGGTTACGTAGTTTTCAATGATGCCGTTATGAACAAGGGTGATATTACCAGACTCAGAAATATGTGGGTGAGCATTAACTTCGGAAGGGATGCCGTGAGTTGCCCAACGAGTATGAGCAATACCGAGGGTGCCTGTGGTATCTTTTTCGTTTGCTGTTGCTTCGAGATCGGAAACTTTGCCTTTGGCTTTATAAACGTGAAGATTGTTGTCTTCGTCGGAGATAAGGGCACAACCTGCTGAGTCATATCCGCGATATTCAAGGCGATGGAGACCTTTCATAAGGATTGGATAGGAGCGTTTAGTGCCGATGTAACCTACTATGCCACACATGGTTGGATGGGGTGTTTTATGTTTTGTTGTTTGTTGATATATTGATGCCTTGGAAAGGCGTGGAAGTTCGACGGGGAAAGGGGGAGGAAAAGTCGGAGGGAGGGGGGGTTAGTCGCGGCGGAAGATGTCGCGAGTGTAGACCTTGTCCTCGACATCGGAGAGGCAGTCGTCGAAGCGGTTGGCGATGATGGCGTGACTCTTCTGCTTGAATTCTTCGAGATTGTTGATTACTCGGGAGCCAAAGAAGGTTGTGCCATCTTCGAGAGTTGGCTCGTAGATGATGACTTCAGCACCTTTCGCCTTGATTCGTTTCATGATGCCCTGGATAGCGGACTGGCGGAAGTTGTCGGAGTTGGACTTCATCGTGAGACGATAAACACCGATAGTTGGGGTTTGTTCTGAAGAATTTGCACCTACATGACCATATTGGTTGTTTTGCGAGTAAGCATACCAGCCTGCTTTACGAAGGACAGCATCAGCAATATAGTCCTTACGAGTACGATTGGACTCGACGATGGCTGACATCATGTTTTGTGGAACGTCCTGATAGTTGGCAAGGAGTTGCTTCGTATCTTTAGGGAGACAATAGCCACCATAGCCAAATGATGGGTTGTTATAATGGCTGCCAATACGTGGGTCAAGACCAACACCCGAGATGATGGCTTGTGTGTCAAGACCTTTGACTTCGGCATAGGTGTCAAGTTCGTTGAAGTAAGATACGCGAAGGGCAAGATATGTATTGGCGAAGAGTTTGACGGCTTCTGCTTCTTTCATGCCCATGAGGAGAACACGTGGTTGCTCTTCCAAAATTGGAAGAGAACAAGATGGGTTGAGTTCTTCGGATATTGCAGAACCTTCGATGAGGAGAGACGCAAATATACGAGCAAACTCTTCGGCTTGTGGATTGCCAATAGCAGTGATGGCAGCATTTTCATCGGTGAAGTTCTTTTCATCAATCTCGATAAGCTTTGGGTAACCTACGATGATACGAGATGGGTAGAGGTTATCGTAAAGGGCTTTGCTCTCACGAAGGAACTCTGGCGAGAAAAGGAGATTGAATTTCTTACCTTTGAGTTCGGGTTTATAAAGGAACTGAAGTGCGTACTTGACATAGAGAGAACGGCAATATCCTACAGGGATGGTACTTTTGATCACCATGACTGCCTCTGGATTGACTGAGAGAACAAGGTCGATAACCTCTTCTACATGAGAGGTGTCGAAGTAGTTCTTGACTGAGTCATAGTTGGTAGGAGCAGCGATGATAACATAGTCTGCATCCTTATAGGCCAATAATCCGTCAGTTGTGGCAGAAAGTCCTGAAGAATCAGTATCGTTTGATGGACAAAGTACGTTTGGGAGATATTGCTCAATGTATTCGTCTTGGATTGGCGAGATGCCTTTATTGATTTTATCAACTTTTTCGGGGATGATATCAACTGCAGTTACATTATGATGCTGTGCAAGAAGAGTGGCTATTGATAAGCCAACATATCCTGTACCGGCAACAGCGATTTTGAGATCGGCGAATTTTCGCATAAAAAAGGAGTTTTTTAAGTGGTTGTTGATACTGAAGATACACTACTAATTTATAAGTTATGGTATAGCTATCGCTACCGCACTATTAGTGTAGTAAATTATAAATCAACGAGTTAAATTCAATTCTATACAAAATATTTGTAGTAAAGTCTCTACGTGAGACCCTAATACGTT
Source organism: Prevotellaceae bacterium UBA1716 (assembly GCA_002317225.1). GTDB lineage: Bacteria > Bacteroidota > Bacteroidia > Bacteroidales > Bacteroidaceae > Minthosoma. Next base: position 24,604 of record DCIW01000195.1, read on the forward strand.
GCAAAGGTAGTGAAAAAAAATGATATGTCAACCAGATTTGCAAGAGTTTTTTATATAAAAAAAGGATGTGTAACTTTGATACACCCTCTTATTTTTTATTGAAGAAAAAGCGAATGAGAAAAAAGTTGACAGGAATAACAACCATATAAACCGGAATTGGTGCTAAAGCCTTTGGTATCCCCAAAAACAGCACAACATTGAGAAGTAGCATGTGCAGGCAATAATTCACAAAATGACTCAAGGCAAACCCCATCCCCCTTTTTGCATTCGGATTGGTCTTAAAAGTGAAGTAATTGGTCAACAGAAAGTTAACGACAAAACTCAGAACATATCCTATGGTATAAGATATATTCACTTCGATCCACTGACTAAAAAGGAGATACAATCCATAATGAATGCCAGTAGCAATGACACCCACTATACAAAAACGAATAAACTCACGCACTTTCTCTGATGAGCATAATTTGGTTATTTTATCAATCATATGAATTGAGTTATGGAATCACTAATCAATAGATATTACTTTTGTGTAAGTTTTGCCGTTAGTTACAACTTGATAATAATTGCCAGACTTTGACTGGAAAATATTACTATTCGGGTGTGAAATACTTTTCTTCAAATTAAGAATAGGCAAATCAATCACTTTTGTCAATTTCACATCTTTCACATCAGTTGCCGATTTCATTTTTCTCGCAAAAATAGTAGGAGAAACTTGCTTCCACTCTGGAGAGAAAGAGGAGGCTGGCGCATCTTCGTTAAGGTAGAGATGGTGGTAGATCGGAGATGGATAAGCTATGAGGTATGGTTTGTTGAAATATTTGGCAATGAGATGGTTAGAATAGAGTGTTGTATCTGACTTCAGGTCAGTAAAGTCACATGGGACGACATAGTCGGTAGTAGTGGAAAAGATTTGGAATTCATGATTGGCGATGGATTGTTTCTCAAGTGTGTTGTAGAGGAAGAAACCAAGTACGATAAGGGAAAGAAGAGAGAAAATAAGGTAGGAACGGAGAGTGGAGAAGAATTTGATAGAAATAAGTTCGTGAGCGATGAGTGAGACCGTGAATATGTGGACGAAATAGAAGTATCGAGATTCGGGAGAACCTGAAGTTAGAGATAATGCCACGAAAAGGATTAGACCCAAAATGAGAGAGAACTGAAGTAGCATAGTGGACCTGGTAAATGACACTTCTTTTTTTCGGTTTATCCATTTGAGAATAATAAGTACTACGAGGGCACCTAAAGCAGTTAGGTTAGAAAGGAAAGAAAAGAGATGGAAATGATGTTCTGTACCTGCCATCCCAACTCTTGTGAATGTACCTGGAGTAACAAGAATGAGGACTGTACCTAAAAAATAAGGAATGACAAGAAGAATGTCAGTTCTGGTTAGGCGTGACAAATTGAAGAAGGAGAAGAAGAGCAGAGCCCCGCAGATGGGCAGAGAAGCACCTTCGTGGAGAGAGCCAATGAAGAAAGCCACAAAAGGAAGAATGATGTTGAATTTCGAGGGTATATTCTTACTATTTGAAATCAGCAAGATAAAAAGAAGGTTGAGCATACCAGGGAAGGCATAGTTCATAAAACCACTCTTCCACATAATAGTGTCATAAATATCTGGACAGAAAAACCAGAAAATTAAGAACAAATGAGGGAATAATTTCAAAAACATATCCTTACAAGTGAAAGTAAGGAACGTAAGAAGCATAGTAATAAAGGCAAGAATATACATTCCCCACTGAGGAACAAGATTGACAAAGGTGAACACCATGAAATTGCAGAAAGTACGGCCGTTCACTATCTGCATGCTGTTGCGAACACCCTCAATAACTCCAGCAAAGTCCACCACCCTACTATCCGAATCGTCCATGGTGAAGGAATAGATGAAGTCGTCACCTTCCATTGGATAGAAGTATGGACAGAGAGCAACTAAAAGTGTGATAACCAAAAGGAACAAGTATTCTTTCTTTATCATTTTTTACAGATTGTTAGATTCGTTGGAAATGGGTTTCGGGCATGAGAATGACAAGTGACATTGAACCTTCGACAAGGTCTACAATCACTCGATGTTTGCCTTGGATAGTCTTAATACGGCATACTCGTCCTTTGAATGGACCATCGACAATAAGAACCTTGCGGGTATACTTGAGTTGTTGGAGTTCTTCAGCAGTAAAGACTCGTACATCTTCGTTGTATTCGTTGAGGGAGAGATAGAGACTCGCAAGGGCACGGGATGTAACCCGCATGTAGGCGTCGTGGGTTGGACGACCAAACTCATCAACATTGGTGTCGGGATGACGGGATTTGTCGTGGACGTGAAATATTTGATAAGGATGTATCTTTTCAAATAGTTTCATCGTATCAGGATGGGCGTGAACAAAGATAATGTCATGAAAGACATAGCGCTCGCGAAAGACGCCGATGGACACTTGATGGCGATAACGCGGAGCATAAGCGGAGATGGGAGCTTCGCGTTTGTTAAAAGAATCGATGAGAGTAAGAGCCGTAGGAATGGCACGCGCTCCAAGACCTTGCTTGGGGCGCATAACATACCAGTTTCCTTCTTGGATAGAATCGAAGAGGAAAGTGCCTTGAGGGGAGACTTGGGGCATAAGTAGGTATTCAAAATTATTTAAATATATCATTGTGGGTGTTTTTTCATATTTTATTCATCTCTTTGGCGCACCTTTCGACTTCATTATCAGTCACTATGCCCGCATAGCTCCTTCAAATGAAGAACGAAATCTGCATCCAAATAGATTGAATCAAATATAAAAATAATTATGAACACCTACTTAATATGAGGCGGAGATAGTATCTCCAAATACGGAACGGAGAGAGATTAGAGGGTGATGGCAGACTCAAGTGCAAGACGCATCATCGTAGTGAATGAATTCTGGCGCTCTTCGGATGTGAGTTCAACATGAGAAGAGAAAGAGTCGGAAATGGTAAGAATGCAAGCTGCACGTTTGCCAAGCATGTTGGCATTGTGGAAGAGAGCAAAACTTTCCATTTCAACACATTCCGTATTAGTGCGGGATGCTATTTCCTGCCAAGTACCCTGGGAAGGATCTCCATAGAACACATCAGAAGAGTGTACACGACATAACTTACAGTCAATACCGAGTTCCTGTGCAGTCGAAAGAATATGAGCATTCACTTCTGGGGATGGGAGAATTGTCTTGTCAGGATATCCACCTTGAATTAGAGCATAAGACGAATCGCTATATGCTACTTCTGCAAGAACTACATCCATCACATTAAGACGATCGGTATAGCTTCCGGCAGACCCGATACGGATAATGTTTTCTACACCATAGAAATTGTAAAGCTCATATGAATATATACCTATAGAAGGCATACCCATACCAGATGCCATAACTGTAACTGGCACACCTTTGTATGTACCTGTATATCCGTAGACATTGCGAACAGAAGTCACGAGTTGTGGATCTGTGAGAAATGTCTCGGAAATGAATTTCGCACGTAGAGGATCGCCTGGCATTAGGACGGTCTTGGCAAATGCACCTTGAGGAGCAGATATGTGTGGAGTCATGATGGTTGATTTTTTGAGTGTTGTTGGATAGACTCTACGTTAGAAACGGAGAGGGAGAGAACAGGGAACGAGATTAGGGGGCAAACACGAACCTAAGGATGGATGCTGTGAAGAGACCTTTATTTCTTGAGTCCTTCGAGAATTCCCTTGATTTCGGATGATATACCGATGATCTGGCCTGCAGCGTTTGTCACGACACCTTTGGCAAAATACTTGACACACTGACCTTTGAGTTCACCGATTTCCTGGCGTTCTGCAGCAGAATAATCGTACTTGGAAAGGCGGTCCTGAATCTTTTCGAATTCGTTTTTGACCTTCTTCCAGTCAGAGATGGTATATTCCGAACCATAGTTTCTGATATCACTTGTTAGGGCGCGAAGATCAGAGATAGCCGATGTTCTTGTGGAGCAAGAGCTGAGAAGGAGAGCAAGGGCAGATATTGATATGATAAATGCTTTTTTCATGATTGCGTATGTTTATGGCCAGAGATAATCTCTGGGGAATATGGACGGGAAATAAGGGGGCTAGAGAGAGCTGTAGGAGCCGGTGAAGGTGTCAGCTACGTTGAGATCACCTGTCGAGAGACCACGCTTAAGCCACTTCATACGCTGCTGGGATGTACCATGGTTGAAGGACTCAGGTACAGTGTAGCCCTGTGCTTTCTTCTGGAGATAGTCGTCACCAATCTTAGAAGCGGCATTGATAGCCTCTTCGATATCACCTTCTTCGAGAGAACCAAACTGCTCGTTATCGTGGTATGCCCAAATACCAGCATAGCAGTCAGCCTGGAGTTCAAGACGAACACTAATCTGGTTTGCTTCCTTTTCAGAAACCTGAGACATCTGCTGATGTGCCCTACCAAGAGTGCCAAGGAGATACTGGACATGATGACCTACTTCGTGAGCGATGACATATGCATAGGCAAAGTCGCCATCAGCACCAAGCTGGGCCTTCATATTTGTAAAGAAAGAAAGGTCGATATATACACTTTGGTCAGCAGAGCAATAGAAAGGACCGGAACTTGACGAAGCACCGCCGCAACCAGACTGAACCGAGCCACTGAAGAGGACGAGCTTTGGAGGTTCATAAGTCTTGCCTAACTTTCTGAACTCTTCAGTCCATACATCTTCTGTTCCTGCAAGAACCTGACTTGCGAAATGAGCAAGTTCCTTTTCTTCTTCGGTTGGAACATATTCACCAGCTTCGGTTGTTGTGGACTGGTTAAGACCTGTGCTTACCATAGCTTCAAATGGGTTTCCACCAGAAATCCATGCAATTAAACCAGCAATAAGGATGGCACCAATACCACCACCAAGTTTGAGTCCGCCACCTGAACCTCGGCGGTCTTCTACGTTAGAGCTTTCGCGTCTTCCTGTAAGTTTCATATTTGTTGAGATTTGTTATTATTAGATTAATTGGTGCAAAGATAGTATTTTTAGAGTAAAAGGAAAACAAAAAAGGGAAAAAATCGATAAAAAAGAAAAGGAAAAGAAGAAAACGGGGGTAAAGAAGGGGGAAAAGATGCAGAAGACGACGAGTAAAAAAAAGAAAAAACATCCGGACTGTCGTGATGGACAGAGCGGATGTTTTTATTGTGAGGTAGGAAGAGAGGGAATTAAGCCTCCTTCTTGCCTGAAAGCTTTTCCTTGATACGAGCCTTCTTACCTGTGAGCTTGCGGAGGTAATAGAGCTTAGCGCGACGAACCTTACCTACCTTGTTCACTTCGATAGATTCGATGTTTGGAGACTCGATTGGGAAGATACGCTCAACACCAACTGTACCAGACATCTTACGAACAGTGAAACGCTTCTTTGTGCCCTCACCAGAAATCTTGATGCAAACACCACGGTAAAGCTGAATACGCTCCTTAGAGCCTTCAATAATCTTGTAAGCAACTGTGATAGTATCACCTGCCTTGAATGCTGGGTGCTGCTTGCCTGTAGCAAAAGCTTCCTCAGCGACTTTCATTAAGTCAATCTTTGCCATAAATATAAAAATATTGTTTATGTAGTTAAAAACGAAGCTTACCAGACAACTGTTTTCTGACAGCGGCTTCGTTAAGCGGGTGCAAAGGTAAGGAAAATTTGGCATTTAACACTTACCTTTTACTATTTTTTTGCAGCAAAGAGAGTAATTTATTGATTTAAAGGGCCAAAAACATTACAAATCGTTGTGATGATGTAACATTTTTAGCAAATTTACTCCTTATTATATATATAAGAGAGAAAAAATGCTTATCTTTGCAGTTGAAAAAACTTAACTATTTAACTAATTTAATATACATCAACATGAAACTTTCAGAAATTTCTTCAGGAACATTCAATGCGGCAGAATGGGAGGCTAAAGGATACGAGCTTCCAAAGTTTGATATTGCGGCTGTCCAGAAGAAGACTCACGACGAACCAACTTGGGTTCACTTCGGAGGAGGTAATATCTTCCGTGCTTTTCCTGCAGCCATTCTTAATGACGCCCTCAATACAGGAAAATACGATAGAGGCGTAATCGTTGCCGAGACTTTCGACTACGAGGTTGTAGATAAGGCTTATACGCCTTACAATAACTTGTCACTCCTTGTCAGCCTTCAGTCGACTGGCACAATAGAGAAAAAGGTGATTGCTTCGGTGACCGAGGCTCTCAAGGCAGATTATCAGTTTGAAGACTGGAAGCGCCTTGTTGAAATCTTCCAGAACCCAACTCTCCAGATGATTTCGTTTACAATCACTGAGAAGGGATACACATACAATGATGCAGACCTCGCTCGCGGTCTTACTCCTGTATTTGCAATGGGTAAGGTTACCGCACTTCTCCTTGAGCGTTATAAGGCAGGTAAGTTGCCACTTACTGTCCAGAGTATGGACAACTGTTCGCACAATGGCGATAAAGTCAAGGCAGGTGTATTTGCATATGCAGAAAAGTGGGTTGCAGACGGACTTGTAGAAGAAGGTTTCCTTGCATATCTCAAGGACGAAAGCAAGATTACTTTCCCTTGGTCAATGATTGACAAGATCACTCCTCGCCCACACCAGAAGGTAAAGGAAATGCTTGCAGCAGACGGTTTTGAGGATAATGACTATATCGAAACAGAGAAGCACACTTTCACAGCCCCATTCGTGAATGCAGAGGAGGTTCAGTATCTTGTAATTGAAGACAACTATACTAACGGTCGTCCACCTATGGAACTTGGTGGCACACTCTACACAACTCGCGAAACAGTTGACCAGGTTGAGACCATGAAGGTGACAACTTGTCTTAACCCACTCCATACAGCCATGTCGATCTACGGCGTGATGCTTGGCTACACTCTTATCTCTGCAGAGATGGCAGACGAAGACCTTCGTCCATTCATCCAGAAGATTGGTTATATGGAAGCAATGCCTGTAGTAACAGATCCAGGTGTACTCAATCCTTACGAGTTCATTGGTGACGTCATAAATAAACGTCTCCCTAATCCATTTATGCCAGATGCTCCACAGCGCATTTCAACTGACACATCACAGAAACTCCCTATCCGTTTCGGTGAGACTATCAAGAAGTATGTGGCTCGCGGTCTTGACATGAAGAATCTTGTTCTCATTCCACTCACATTGGCAGGCTATGCTCGTTTCTTGAAGGCACTTGATGACAATTTGGAACCATTCTCACCATCATCCGACCCTAAACTCGAAGAACTTATGGCAATCGTTGCCCCTCTTGAGATTGGTAAGCCAGAACAAGATTGGAGTCCGCTTAAGGAACTATACTCTCGTGCCGACATCTTTGGAACAAACCTGTACGAGGCTGGGCTTGGCGAGAAGATAGAAGGAATGGTGAAGGAATTGTTCGCTGGAAAGGGTGCAGTTCGCGAAACATTGCATAAATACACATTAAATAGATAAAAATGGAAAGAACTTGGCGTTGGTTTGGCAAGAAAGACAAGATTACTCTTGCACAACTTAAGCAGATTGGTGTGGAGGGTATTGTTACCGCTTTGCACGATGTACCTCTGGGTGAGGTATGGACACGTGAGAAGATTCACGAGTTGAAGGAATATATCGAAAGCTACGGAATGAAGTGGAGTGTTGTGGAATCACTTCCTGTAGTTGAGACACTCAAATATGCAGGTCCAGATCGCGATCATCAAATTGAAGTGTATAAGCAGAGTTTGAGAAATCTTGGCGAGGAAGGTATCAAGTGTATCTGTTATAACTTCATGCCTGTACTTGACTGGGCTCGTACTGACCTCTCACATGACAATCCAAATGGAGCAAACAACCTCTATATGGATTGGGGACAGTTTGCATATTTCGACATTTATATCCTTAAGCGTGAAGGAGCGCGTGAGGATTGGGCAGAATTCTCAAAGGTTCACAAGTGGGGTCGCGACCTCGTTGCAGAAGCAGACAAAATTAAGGAAACAGCAACTCCTGAGTTCGATCACGATATGGTTGAAAATATCATCATCAAGACTCAAGGCTTTGTTTCCGGTAATTTCAGCGAAGGCGACTCTGCACCTATTCAGAAGTTCCACGACTTGCTCCAGCTTTATGCAGGTATCGACAAGGCACAACTTCAGGAGAATATGAAGTACTGGCTCGAGGCAATCATGCCTATCTGCGACGAATACGATATCAATATGTGCGTTCACCCTGACGACCCACCTTATCCAGTATTTGGTCTTCCACGTATCATCGGTAGCCTTGAGGACATCCAATGGATGCTCGATGCAGTTCCAAACAAGCATAACGGATTGACATTCTGTGCAGGTTCATTCTCTGCAGGTGAGCATAACGACTGTGTTGCTATGGCAAAGCAGTTTGCAGATCGCACACACTTCGTCCACCTTCGTTCATGCCACATTTTCCCAAACGGAAACTTTACTGAAGCATCACATCTTGGTGGTCGCGGTAACCTTATCGAACTCTGTCGCATTTTCGAACAAGCAGAAAAGGATGGCAAATGCAATAGCGGCCGTCGTTTGCCAATGCGTGTAGACCATGGCATGACATTCACAGACGAACCTGGTGGCGTATTCGACGAATCAAACCATGGACACAATTCTGGCTACACTTTGCTTGGACGTATGTTTGCAATGGGTCAGATTCAAGGTGTATTAGCAACTGTTGACAAAGAATTAGGCATAGAGTACAAGCAGCCAGGATTCTACGATTAACACATAACTCATCGAAATAAAAAAACAGAAAAAGCACCATCGAAAATGATGGTGCTTTTTCTATCTTATATAGAGAGAAAAAGAGTTGTAGAAATTACTTCATTCCTTCCTTTACCTCACCCTGAAGCTTGCTTGCTTCCTTAGCAGCCTTATCAGCAGCGTTCTTAGTGTCAGCAGCTTTCTGAGCAGCTTTTTCGGCAGCCTTTTGTGCCTTTTCTGCCTTAGCAGCAGCCTTAATAGAAGCATCTACAGTCTTCTTCTTAGACTGAAGGTCCTTGAGTTCTGCCTTTTCATTTCTCAACTTGTCCTTGAGAGCAGACAAAGACACTGCTGGAGTACGACCAGCCTTCTCATCAAGCTTTGTCTGTTTCATTTCAATCTGAGTCTGCTTAATCTCAAGCTTAATGTTTTCGATCTTACTCTTATACATATCGCTCATTTCCTTCTCAGACTGAGCAAAAGAAACTGTAGCTGCACAGAACATTATTGCAGCAGCAAAAAATGACTTCATATTCATAATCATCCTTATTTTTTTTGATTAATAATTCACGAATTGTGGTAAAACATTGCAAATATAAGTATTTTAGTTGTTACGACGAACAAAAAATGGGGGAAAAATGCATTTTATGAGAAAATTTCATGTAAAACGTCTATAGACTTGAGTCTTGGAAATGACGGAACATGCAACCTGTAATATAATTCCAACACTTCAAGAAAACGTGTACGCTGCTGGCGTGACAACTTCAAAAGATACATTGTAGAAAAGTCAAAACGGAAAAGTAATGGTAAGGCGGCCGACTCATCAATCGACAAAAAATGCCGATGTGATGGGATAGAATAAGTATAGGTGGAAGAGGCCAAATCAAATAGTGGCTGTGATTGTCCATCAGTAACAGACTGTATTTCTATATTTGGCAATATTCCAATATAGCGTGTCAGTTTAAGAAGAAATATAAGATGGAAATTTGCAATCGATGACGAGTCCTTTACGCCATCAAGATACATTAAAGAAGTTTCTAAATAACGATACAAGGGAATATTCTGCTGTTCGTCGCGGAGAGAAGCAGACAGGAACTCTGCCAGAAACAAGGAAATGGTCGATTTCATGGGATTGTATGGTATGTCAGAAAAAATGAAAATAAGGCGCACATCCTTAGTTTTAGGAACAAAGGTAGTATTAGGACGAATATCTGCATAAAATTCGACCATAGAAAGAGGCGACCAAAAAGCCATCTGACTACGTCCATGTACAGAATGCGATATAGTAGTCGCAAATGATTGTCTACCATGCGACAGAGTGAAAAGGTCGACAATCAACTTATTGTCAGAGAATTTTACCGTTCTAAGTACTATACCATTAATTTTTTCTAACATATCGACTGCAAAAGTACAAAAAAACGAGACAAACACAAAAAAAAATGCAAAAAGTTTTGCCAATACAGAAAATCTCCTTACCTTTGCACTCGCAATTAAGACAAATAGTCGAAATTGCCTAGCAAATTATGCTATAAGGCTGGTCCCTTCGTCTATCGGTTAGGACGAGAGATTTTCATTCTCTAAAGAGGAGTTCGACTCTCCTAGGGACTACAAAAAAGTTAAGAGTTAAAAGTTTGAGCAATCTTTCTGAAACTTTCAACTTTTTCTTTTTCTATGGAGATGGGTGCGAGGTCTAAACGCCATACCACATCGGACTCCACAAACAATTATAATTAACAATTAATAATTAAAAGAAAAAAAATGGCAAATCACAAGTCAACAATCAAGCGCATTCGTCAGAACGAGCGCCGCAGACTCCACAACCGCTATTACGCTAAGACAATGCGTAACGCACTCCGTGACATCCGTAACACTAAGGACAAGGCAGAAGCTGAAGCACAGTTCCCTAAGCTCCAGAAGATGCTCGACAAACTTGCAAAGCAGAACATCATCCATTGGAAGAAGGCTGCAAACCTCAAGTCAGGTGTTGCTAAGCTCATTGCAAAGCTCTAATACAGGGGTGCGCAAAGCATGATAAAAACGGCTGGATTTCGAAAGAAATCCGGTCTTTTTATTTTTAAATAAAAAAAAGCATGTCGAAAGAGAAAAAAGATGTTGGATAATTTCGCCATATCAAAAAAAATCACTAAATTTGTACCGAAATAAGAGCATTGCCAATTAGGTCAATGTCCACTACCAAAAAGAAGAATATATCAATGGATGAAACAATAAACAACGGAGAAAATTATTCCGCCAGTAATATCCAGGTGCTTGAAGGTCTTGAGGCCGTTCGCAAGCGTCCTGCGATGTATATCGGTGATATCAGTGAGAAAGGTTTGCATCACCTCGTTTACGAGACTGTAGACAACTCTATCGACGAAGCTTTGGCGGGATATTGTACTCACATTGAAGTTACAATCAACGAAGATAACTCTATCACTGTCCAAGACAACGGACGTGGTATCCCTGTTGACATGCACGAGAAAGAGCATCGTTCAGCCCTTGAGGTCGTAATGACCGTGCTCCACGCTGGTGGTAAGTTCGATAAGGGTTCATACAAGGTATCTGGTGGTCTGCACGGTGTTGGTGTAAGTTGTGTGAACGCACTTTCAACTCACATGACATCACAAGTATTCCGAGACGGGAAAATATACCAGCAGGAATACGAATGCGGAAAGCCGCTCTACAGCGTGAAGGTTGTAGGCGAGACAGAACTTCGTGGTACACGCCAGCAGTTCTGGCCAGACGGAAGCATTTTCATCACCACTACATACAAATACGACATCCTTGCAAACCGTATGCGTGAACTTGCTTATCTTAATGCAGGCATCACAATTACGCTTACAGATTTGCGTGAAGACGTTAACGCCGCTGCAGGCATTGAGGGCGTTCGCAAGGAGGTATTCTACAGCCAAGGTGGTTTGAAGGATTTCGTTCGTTACATCGACAGCACTCGTACTCACCTTTTTGATGATGTCATCTACATCAATACTGAAAAGAACGAGACTCCTATTGAGTGTGCCATCATGTATAACACATCTTACGGTGAGAATCTTCATTCATACGTAAACAACATTAACACTATAGAAGGTGGTACTCACCTTCAAGGATTCCGTACTGCACTCACTCGTGTACTCAAGAAGTATGCAGATGACAATAAGATCACTGAAAAACTCGAGAAGCAGCATGTAGAGATTAGTGGTGAAGACTTCCGCGAAGGTCTTACTGCCGTTATCTCTGTAAAGGTTGCAGAACCACAGTTCGAAGGACAGACTAAGACCAAGCTTGGTAACAGCGAAGTTGCCGGAGCCGTTCAACAAGCTGTTGGTGAGGCTCTCACATATTACCTTGAGGAACATCCAAAGGAGGCAAAGCTTATCGTAGACAAAGTTGTTCTTGCTGCAACTGCTCGTATCGCCGCTCGTAAGGCTCGCGAAAGCGTTCAGAGAAAGAATCCGATGACAGGTGGTGGTCTTCCTGGCAAACTTGCAGACTGCTCTGATAAGGATGCAGCAAACTGCGAAATGTTTATTGTCGAGGGAGATTCTGCGGGTGGTTCTGCTAAGCAGGGTCGCGATCGTCACTATCAAGCTATTCTTCCTATTCGTGGTAAGATTTTCAATGTCGAGCGTGTTATGTGGCACAAGGCATTTGAACACGAAGAGGTAAACAATATCATTCAGGCACTTGGTGTTCGTTTTGGAACAAACCCTGAGGACAACAAAGAGGCAAACTACGATAAGCTTCGCTATTACAAAACTATCATCATGGCCGATGCCGATGTCGATGGTTCACATATCGGAACATTGTTGATGACTTTGTTCTTCAGATATATGCCACAACTTATTCGTGATGGACGTCTTTATATCGCAATGCCTCCATTGTACAAGTGTACTAAGGGCAAGGTTAGCGAATATTGCTACGATGAGAATGCAAAGGACCGATTTGTTACGCAGTATGGTAATGGTGAAGAAAGCCAAATTAAGATACAGCGATACAAAGGTCTTGGTGAGATGAACCCAGAACAATTGTGGGAAACAACTATGAACCCAGAGACTCGCCTCTTGAAACAAGTAACTATTGAGGATGCCGCTGAGGCAGACTACACATTCTCAATGTTGATGGGTGAAGACGTCGGTCCTCGTAGAGAGTTCATCGAAAGAAACGCTACATACGCTAATATTGATGCGTAATTGACAACGGACTACGGACAGCAGACAACGGACAAATGTCTTAGGACTATGGCCTTATGTCTATGGACGTTAAAAGAAGAATATTTCATTCAATTCTTACATATATTCTCGTGCCGACCAATGAGAAGTGATTTCTGACCGAGTTGGCACACAAGTTTTTTCTCCGACTAAGTTAGAAGAGAAAAAATAAGGGAACCGAGAAATCGGTTCCCTTTCTTGTTGTTATTGGGACGTGGAGGAGAAACTCCACGAACAGGGGCTGTTAGATGGGCAGAAGGGCATGAGCCTTTGCCTGCCAGGAGATCTTAGAAGGTGATAACTGAGAGATTATCGTTGCTGCTAGAGTCGTTGGCACGCTCATTGAACTGCTTGAGAGTCTCCTTTGAACGCTTATAGGTTGGAGAAGTCTCGACCATAGAGATGATATCTTCGTTGTCAAGATCGTCTTCGCGGAAGATGTAGCTGTATGTAGGGCGACGGATTGAGCGGTTCTTCTTGTCTGGTCCATAGATACGTTCACGACGATTTGCACGTTCTGCTGCCTCTTCGGCGAGTTCTGCTTCACGTTGCTGCTGTTCCTTATCACGAGCGATAAGACGACTTCCAAGTTCGTCAGAATCGATATCCTCAACACCAAAACCAGTTGCAAGGACTGTAATCTTTACACGATCCTTGAGATCTGGGTCAACAGAAAGTCCCCACTTTACTTCAACATCTTCTGTCTTAATCTTCTCCATGAACTCATGAACCTCGTTCATTTCCTCCATCATAAGAACATCGCCATTCTCATTTGCAGGACCTGCAATACGAAGGAGGATACGCTTTGAACGGTAAATATCATTGTTGTTGAGAAGAGGAGAATTAAGTGCATCGTTGATAGCTTCAGTAACACGACCTTCGCCTGAACCATAACCCGAACTCATGATTGCAACACCACCATCCTTGAGGACAGTAGACACATCGTTGAAGTCGAGGTTGATGATGCCATGCATGGTGATGATTTCAGCAATCGACTTTGCTGCATTACAGAGTGTGTCATCAGCCTTTGCAAATGCATCGATGATAGACATTTGTTGATAGATTTCGCGAAGACGCTCGTTGTTGATTACGAGAAGGGCATCAACATTCTTGCTGATTTCCTCGACACCATCGAGAGCCTGATCAATCTTGCGGTTTCCTTCCCAACGGAATGGGATGGTTACAATACCAACGGTAAGAATGCCCATATCCTTTGCAGTCTTTGCAATGATAGGAGCAGCACCAGTACCAGTACCGCCACCCATACCAGCAGTCACAAAGACCATACGAGTTCCATCGCTAAGCATACGCTTGATATCCTCGAGAGACTCTTCTGTAGCCTTGCGAGCGCGCTCAGGGCGGTTACCAGCACCAAGTCCTTCGGTACCGAGTTGAATCTTTTGTGGCACTGGAGAATCTTGAAGTGCCTTATTATCTGTATTACAAACCACGAAAGTGACATCGTGGATACCTTCATTGTACATATGGTTGACGGCATTGCTACCACCGCCACCAACACCAATAACCTTAATAATGCTTGTAGGACCTTGATTAAAGTTGAAGATCATCTCGTCGTTAAGTTCTGGCATATATATGTTATTTTATAGATTACTAATGAAATTATTTGAAAGATTGGGATTATTAGTCAAAGCGAGTGACAAGTACCCAACAATGTGATTATTAATCGTCGTTGACAATGTCATTAAGCCAGCTCTTAAAGCGTCCGATAGTACCATTTTCCTTGTTGGCACGACGAACAGAAATATCGAGAGCCTCAACGGCAGTCTTAAGCATATTTGTTAACTCAGCACCTTCTTTAAGACTCTGCTTATACTTGTCCTTCGGAGAAAGAGCTGCAACGCAATCATCATAGCGGTCGTCAATAGCATCAAATGCCTTAAGAACAAGTTCTCCCGCTTCCTGACGCACCTTCTTGTCCTTGCCTTCCTGCTCAACTTTAGCACGCATAGCACGAACAGCCTCAACCTGCTTACGAATGTTAGACTTGATTTCGTCGAATGTCACTGCGACCTTTGCTTCAGCCTCTGCTGCAGCCTCTATCTCTTGCTGACGCTTGCGGCGCTCATCTTCCTGCTGCTGCTTCTCGAAGAGATCAACATTGCAAGCCTCACCACCACATGGAACTTGGCCCGCAAGAAGAAGGGAAAGAATAGTGTTGGACATTGCATTGTCAAGAACAAGCGAACCTGCGTTCGAAGTCTTAACTACAGGTTGGGTAAGAGTGCGAGCAACACGAACCTTCTCAACCTTATTTGTAGATAGGAAAGCCTTCTCGATATTCTTCATATTGGCACCACCACCAGTAAGGACAATACCTGCAAGAAGTTTGCCGCTATAGTTGGAGTTGACAATCTGAGAGTTAACGTTAGCAATGATTTCCGTGATTCGAGACTCAATAATACGCTTGATGATAGAAACATCAATGTGGCGTCCATCAGTTGAGACATAAGTCTGGTTGTCATCATCGATAGAGTCGCTGTCCTGCGAACAAGCATCACCATACTTGAGTTTCAAGTCTTCAGCCTCTGCACCTTCGATTTGAATAGAGGCGAAGTCCTTATTAATATTATTAGAACCGAGAGGAATAGTTACCAAATAGCGGCAGATATTGTTCTTAAACACGATAACTGTCGTTGTGTCAGCACCGAGGTCAACAAGCACACAACCAGAACGCTTCTCGCTGTCGGTAAGAACTTTATCTGCGAGATGACAAGGTGAGATGAACTCCTCAACAATATCAACATTAAGGTTGTCGAAGCAAGTATTCACATTGCCGCGAAGTGAAGACTTTGCGATAATGTCAACATATTCACCTTCGATATTTGTGCCCATAACGCCGACTGGGTCAGCCACGAGATTGGAGTCAACAAGATATTCCTGGGCGTAGTTCTCAAGAACCTCATAGTCAGCAAAAGGAATCTCATAGCTTTCCTGACGTATATTGTCAATAATTTCGTTAGTGATAAACGTCTGCATGAGCATGTTGCGACGTATCACAGTCTTATAAGAACGCAAAGACTGACCGCTGATGCCCACGTAGGCACGGGCAATCTTAGTCTTGAGTACAGTCTCAAGCTTTGCGATGATGTTGTTGATAGACTGATAGGTCTTTTCGATGTTATAAACCATACCACGCTTGATGCAAGCAGTAGTCTTTTCCTCTGCGTAAGCGAGGACCTGCATGGTTCCATCTTTCTTTCTTCCTGCAATACCTGAAATCTTGGATGAACCAAGTTCGATTGCCACGATAAAATCTTTTTCCGATAATGCCATAGGTATATGTCGATTTTTCTGTTAATTCTTATGTTTAGTACAGATTACCTGATTGTCATACTGTAGGTCGATGCGGGCATACTTGTTCCAGCCCACAGTGTTAAGAGCCTTATCATAGAACTCCTTAAGATGTTCAAACTTCTTCTCGTAGTTGTCGATACTACCGAGATATACAATGTGATCGCCGACACGGGGAACAAGTTCGAGAAGAGGCTTGCGATGCTTGTCGCGTGTCACATACACTTGCTCTATCTGACTGTTCCAAAAGTCATCATCCTCGATGAAGCGTGCGAGTTCGACAAGACTTGTAGTTGCAAAATTTTGGTCGATATCGCCTGTCATCGTTATGAGATTGGCAACATAATTGTTCTTTGCAAGCACTTTTCCCTTTGCATCAACAAAATATCCGTCACGCCCATTAGGAAGAATGTACACTACAGGAGTACGCTGCTCGATATTGATACAGAGCTTGTTGCTCGAAGTCTTGTAGCATTCCACCTTCTCGATGAAGTCGTTTGAGCGGATAAGTTCCTCAATCTTCTTTGTGTCTACAGTACTCAGGAGTTCGCCCTTTGGATAGAGTCCGGCATTGCGGAGTATTGTTTCCACTTGCTTTTCATCGATGAAACGTGCGGAAGGATTCTTCTTCACAACAAGTTGGACATCAGTACAACGAGCCTGAGGATCAGGCTTGGACATAGTTATCATGGCATAGACAACATAGGCGATCAATCCGATGAAGAGGAGTGATATAAGTATGAGTTTTGTTATTTTTGCTGCTTTTGCCATAGTGGGCGATTGTTTTTATAGGGCTTCCGTTGGAAACGGAGAGCGGTGGGATAGTGAATGAGGGTGTATTTGGGAAGGCGATAAACGCCTGTTGGGAGCACGAACCGTCTATTTAAGAGTCAAGAAACCGCGTTAGAGAGTGGAGAGGATCTTGGTAATCTCTGGGACGTAGTTCTCGATGTCGCCTGCACCGAGGGAGATGAGAACATCGAAGTCGGGGTGGCGTGCTATATCGAGGATATCCTCCTTGTGGATGAGATGCTTCTCGATGCCAGGGCGGAGATTATTGTAGATGAGTTCGCTTGTAACGCCTTCGATAGGAAGTTCGCGAGCAGGGTAGATATCACAGAGATAGACCTCGTCGAGAAGCGAAAGGGCATCTGCAAACTCACGGTAGAAGTCGCGAGTACGAGTGTAGAGGTGAGGTTGGAAGATTGCTGCAATCTTCTTGTCCTGATAGAGTTCGCGAATAGACTTCACAGACGAACTAATCTCATTTGGATGATGAGCATAGTCGGAAAGGAAGACCATATGGTCGTTCTTCACCTTAAAGTCGAAACGACGGTCAACACCCTGGAAAGACTTCATGCCTTCACGGAGTTCATCGTCAGTAGCACCCGCAAGTTGGGCAAGAGCCATAGCAGCAATACCATTTTCAATATTGATGCTTACAGGAACACCGAGTTGGATATCCTTAATCACACCCTTAGGAGAAACGAAATCGAAGAATATCTCACCATTGCCGATGCGAATATTCTCAGCATGATAATCGCCTTCGTTGCGGTCGTAATCATACACCGTAACACCCTCCTGAACATCAGCCTTCATCTCAAGATTGCGGTGGATAATGAGAGCACCACCTGGTTGGATGAGCGATGTGTACTTACGGAAACTCTCGAGATAAGCCTCTTTAGTTCCATAAATATCAAGGTGATCAGGGTCAGTAGCAGTGATGACCGTTGCATAAGGACGAAGCCAATGGAAGGAGCGGTCGAACTCGTCAGCCTCAATCACCACATAATCCGATTCCTTAGAAAGCAAGTAGTTCGTGCCATAATTCTTAGAGATGCCGCCGAGGAAAGCATTACACTTCACATGACTCTGGTGCAAAAGATGAGCAGCCATAGTAGAAGTGGTAGTCTTGCCATGAGTACCAGCAGCACAAAGTCCCTTATGCGACTGAGTCAAGAAACCAAGAACCTGAGCACGCTTCTGTATGTCGAATCCGTTTTCACGGAAGAATGTGAGTTCCTTATGTTCAGAAGGAATAGCAGGAGTATAGACAACGAGAGTAGTCTCCTTGTCCTTGAAGCAAGGTGCGATAGTCTCTACATTTTCCTCATAATGAATCTGAGCACCTTCTTCGATAAGCTTTTCTGTAAGGTCGGATGGAGTTTTGTCATAACCTCCCACGTTATATCCTTCGCTGAGGAAATAACGAACGAGAGCACTCATTCCAATGCCACCTGCACCTACGAAATATATTGATTTAATCATTTTCTTTCAATTAAGAATTAAGAATTTCCTTGAGCCAACTTCCAAACCTCCTCAGCAATAATGTCTGCTGAATTATGGAATGCAAGCTTGAGCACATTCTCAGAGAGAGACTTGAGTTTAGCATCATCAACCACAGTTGCCAAGGCTGTTGATATGAGAACCGAACGAGCATCCTTGTCAGCAACAAAGATTGCAGCATCCTTTGTTGAGAGAGCTTGAGCGTTCTTTGTCTGATGATCCTCTGCCACATTAGGCGAAGGAACAAGGATACAAGGCTTACCGAGCAAACAAAGTTCGGAAATAGAACTTGCACCCGCACGAGAGATAACCACATCAGCTGCAGCATAAGCGGCATCCATATTTGAGATGAAGTCAGTCACCACGAGGTTCTCAACCTTCTCACTCTTAGCAAGACTCTGAGCAATCTCAGCACTATAGTACTTACCAGTCTGCCAAATGAACTGTACCCCACTCTTTCTGATTTCCTCAAGATGAGTGAGTACGCTCTCATTGACTGTACGGGCACCAAGACTACCACCGATAATGAGAACAGTACGTTTTTCCGGGTCAAGACCGAAAGCCTTAACTGCATCAGCCTTTGATATATTTGCATCGAGAAGGTTCTGTCTAACAGGATTGCCAGTCATGATAATCTTATCAGCAGGGAAGAAACGCTCCATTCCACTATATGCCACACAAACCTTCTTTGCCTTCTTCGCAAGCGACTTGTTAGTCACACCTGCATACGAATTCTGTTCCTGAATAAGGCAAGGAACACCCATCGCATAAGCAGCATTGAGAGTTGGAGCAGAAGCATAACCGCCCACACCTACAGCCACATGAGGCTTGAAGTCCTTTATGATTTGCTTAACCTGTGCCTTGCTCTTGAAGAAATCAATCATCACACCGATATTCTTCGGACTCCAAAGCGGACGGATAAGACCGCGAACAGGCAAACCGACAATCTTATAACCAGCGGCAGGAACACGCTGCATCTCCATACGACCATCAGCTCCCACAAACAGAATCTCTGCTTCAGGGTGCTGTTTCTTTATAGCGTTGGCAATGGAAACAGCCGGAAAGATATGTCCTCCCGTACCGCCACCACTGACTATTACTCTTAAATTTTCGTTCTGTTCCATTTCTTTTAGGCGTCTTGATTAATATAGCTAAAGCTATAAAACCTTATTTTTAACGAGCAAATATACGAAATAAAAATTGAATTCTTGGTCAAGAAAGAAAGAAATCGCACTTAAAGTGCCAAAATATTGCTAAAAGCGTCCAATAAAGGCCTTATTCAGACCATTGTGCCGTCAGTTGTATATTCAAGAGTCTCTCCTTGCACGGCAGATTGTTCCGGCATCTTCGACTTAGCCTGAACTGTTGCATAACGGCTGACACTAAGAATCATGCCGATGTAGAAACTTGTGATAAGGATTGATGAACCACCCTTACTGATGAGAGGCAAAGTCTGACCTGTCACAGGGAACGCTCCCACTGCAACAGCCATATTGACTAGTGCCTGAAGCACCATCATCATACCAAGTCCGAGTACCAGATATGCAGGGAAGAATCGCTTGCACTTCTGTGCGATTCGGCCGCATCGTATAAGAAGCACGATATAGAGACCCATGATGAGAAGCGAACCGAACAAGCCCATCTCCTCCACAATGATTGCATAGATGAAGTCCGACTCCGCATGCTGAAGGAAGTCTCGCTGAATAGAGTTGCCCGGACCACGACCAATCACATTCGAATTAGCAACAGCAATCTTTGCGTATGTAGTCTGCGAGTTCTTGTCACCGAGAAGTTCTGCGATTTCAAGTTTGCGTTGATATTCGTTGATAGCCTTATTATATTCAGGAGAGCCATGCTCGCACTTCGATTCGAGTTGTTGTACAAACTTCTGGAAGTCAGCCTCTTTCTTCGCTTTTGCCTCGGCATCGTTCTCAAGACCGAAGGCACGCATGATACGGTGCTTACCAGTTACGACACGACTCATACCAGGTATCTCTGCTAATGTATCATCAGGGAGGGCCATCGCCAACAAACCAACAACCACGGCAAATGCTCCGATGCACAGACATCCCTTACCTATCAAATCCATAGGAACATGTGCAAACAACATCATCAGCACAATTACGAGGAAAAGCATAGATGCAGTTGATACATTATCGATAAAGATAAGTCCACAGACGAGAATCGTCAAGCCACTCACGATGGCAAAAGGCATGTATCGCTTACCTTTCGTGGCACCAACAACAATCTTCTCCTTGCCACGCACAATCTGCCTCTGTTCTGCCTGAGTCTTTGCAAGAATGACAGCAACAGACATGATAAGGGCACACTTGGCAAACTCCGAAGGTTGGAAACTGATACCACCTATATTCATCCATCTGTTGGTACCATTAAGTTCTCCTCCCGCTCCACCAAGAGCAGTGATTGCCAGCAAGATAACCGCCAACGGCAAGAGTGCCAAAGGGAAGAGCATGAACCACTTACAAGGTATACGATGCACGAAAAGGATGACTCCGAGACCCACCACGAGGAAGAATGCCTGACTGAGCATAGGTCCCATGTGAGTAGTGCTGTCGAACGTCATACGACTTGACGCACTGTACACCTCAACAAGCGAGACCATACAGAGCAGGAACCATATCATCCAGATGACCTTGTCGCCCTTGAAGATATTGCCTTTGAATATTTCAGAAATATATTTGCCCACTATTCAATATTGTTATTAGAGGTTCTTCACGCACTCCTTGAACTGCTCACCACGATCCTCCATATTCTTGAAGAGGTCAAAGCTTGCACAACAAGGACTCAAAAGTACACAGCTGCCTGGCTTAGCCATCTTAAAGCACTCGTCCACACAGTCTTTCATCGACTTCACGTCTGCTATTGGAATACCGAAGTTGTCGAATGCAGCATGGAGCTTTGAGTTGTCAACTCCCATGAACACAAGACCGATACACTTTTCCTTAACGAGGTCGAAAATCTCCGAGTAGTCGTTGCCCTTGTCCTTACCGCCGAGGATGAGAACTGTTGGTTGAGTCATGCTCTCGAGTGCATACCAACAAGCATTGACATTAGTAGCCTTTGAGTCGTTCACAAAGTCAACTCCACGCACACGACCAGCCTTTTCAAGACGATGTTCCACACCTGCGAAGTTGCTCAAGCCTTTACGAATCTGTTCCTTGCTAACTCCCGCAATGTCAGCAGTTATACCTGCTGCGAGAGAGTTATAGAGGTTATGCTTTCCACGGAGTGCGAGTTCTTCCTGTTCCATATTGAAAGGCACTGGACCCTCAATGACAAATTCCTTGTCAGCCACATAACCGATGGCTGCATCTTCCTTAAATTCGGAGAATGGACAAAGGCGAGCCTTGATGTTATACTTCGCGAGTTCCTTAGTGACAACTGGGTCGTCGTTCCAGAAGATAAAGGCATCATCCTCAGTTTGGTTCTGTATGATACGCATCTTGCTGTCTACGTAGTTCTGGAACTTAAAGTCGTAGCGGTCGAGATGGTCAGGAGTGATGTTCATGAGGATAGCGATATCAGCCTTGAAGTCGTACATGTTATCAAGCTGGAAACTGCTGAGTTCGATTACATAATAGTCGAAATTAGCCTCTGCAACCTGAAGGGCAAGACTCGAACCAATATTGCCTGCAAGACCAACATTGTATCCTGCCTCCTTGAGGATGTGGTAGATGAGCGAAGTGGTAGTAGTCTTACCATTCGAACCAGTAATACAAATCATCTTGGCATTAGTATAACGACCTGCAAACTCAATTTCAGAGATGATAGGAATCTGCTTTTCCTTAATCTTCACAATCATAGGAGCGTTGTCTGGGATACCAGGGCTCTTGATGATTTCGTCTGCATTGAGGATAAGTTCCTCAGTATGTTGTCCTTCCTCCCAAACAATACCATGACTGTCAAGGAGTTCCTTATATCTATCTTTAATCTTAGACATATCCGAAACGAACACGTCAAAACCTTCTTTCTTTGCCAACACTGCAGCTCCTGCACCACTTTCGGCTGCACCTAAAATTACTATTCTTTTCATAAAGCCCCCCGACCCCCCAAGGGGGCGTCCATCCGGTTTGGGGGAGGATGGTATTTGTTTGTTAATGTATTTTATTATTTGATAACTGCATTTATTAATGGACAGCTGCCCGCATGGCCGCCCCCTTGGGGGGGCGGGGGGCTCCTACCTAATCTTCAAAGTCAATATAGTAATAGCCGCCAAGATTATAGTCACAATCCAGAAACGTGTTGTAATCATACTCTCGAAGAGCAATCCATCAGGTTTCTTTATCAAGTACTTAACGCCTGGTTCCATCTTGTGGCGATAATGATCGTGGAATGGAGCACGTTTGAATACTCTCCACTTCTCGCCCTTCTTATTGCCCTTCTTGGCATAAGCCACCTGAAGCATCACGCTGACACTCTCCATGAAGAAGATACCGCAAAGGATAGGGATAAGCAATTCCTTATGGATGATAATGGCTGTGACGGCAATCACACCACCGATGGCAAGGCTTCCCGTATCGCCCATAAACACTTTGGCTGGGTAGGCATTGTACCAGAGGAAACCGATGAGTGCACCGACAAAGGCACAGATGAACACTACAATCTCCTCCGAACCAGGGATATACATCACGTTGAGATAACTTGCAAACTCGATATGTCCCGAGACGTACGCCAGTATTCCCAACGTCGTTCCTATTATAGCCGAGTTGCCCGCACACATACCGTCCATACCATCATTGAGGTTGGCACCGTTCGATACGGCACAAATCACAATTGTTGTTGCAATGATGAACAGCACCCAACCAATTGCACGCTTAGTAGTTCCGTTTGGTACGAAAGGAATGAGTTCGTAATAGTCAAGGTTGTTGTTCTTGAAGAACGGCACAGTAGTAACGGTCGACTTACGTGCCTCACTCTTATGATAAACCACCTTCTTCTCGCCCACCTCACGAGTTACGTTCTCACGTACAACTGCCTGAGGACTAAGCCACAAAGTGATGCCGACAATACAACCGAAGGTCAACTGCCCAAGCATCTTGAGTCTTGGAGAAAGACCATCCTTGTTGCCACCCAACTTTATCTTGTCGTCAAGAAAGCCGAGCAAACCGAAGAACACGATGGTTGCAATAAGAAGCAGCACATACACGTTGGTAAGTTTGCCGAGGAGCAAGGCAGGAATGATTACAGCCGCCAATATCACGACTCCACCCATCGAAGGAACACCCTTTTTCTGCACTCCGTATGGGTCGATAGCAGCATCACGTGCACCTTCAATTATCTTCTTACGACGCATGTACTTAATAAAGTACTCTCCAAACCACATTGAGATGACAAGTGAAATGATAAGAGCCATCAACGCTCGGAACGAGACGAACTCGAACATCCTTACTCCCGGAATGTCAAGTTCCTTTAGGAATTGTGATAAATGGTAAAGCATTTATGTTCAATTTATAATTTACAATTAATAATTAATAATGTGAGGTTGCAAGTATGATTATTATCCACATGCATTCTCACGTTTGGGCATCTCAATTTGTCCGTGCAGACGGACAAGGAAGTCCGCGCTAACGGACACGGATGTCCGTGCAGACGGACATGGCAACACGCCCTAATGTTTTTTTAGAAGCAAGCGCGTACCTCTTCGTGATCGTCAAAGTGATGCTTCACGCCCTTAATAATCTGGTAGTCTTCGTGACCCTTTCCTGCGATGAGGATTACATCACCTGGTTGGGCAAGCATACAAGCTGTTTTAATTGCCTGACGACGATCCACGATAGTGAGCACATCGCTGAGTTGCTCTGCAGTAAGGCCTGCCTGCATATCTTTGAGGATATCTTCTGGTTCTTCAAAACGAGGGTTATCGCTTGTGAGGATTACCTTGTCGCTCTGCTTCACAGCTTCTTGTGCCATGAGAGGGCGCTTGCCCTTGTCACGATTACCACCGCATCCACATACTGTGATAACCTTTCCGCTCTTGCCATCAAGCACCTGATGGATAGAGTTGAGCACGTTCTCAAGTGCATCTGGAGTATGAGCATAGTCTACGATTGCAGTATATCCCGATGGTGAACGAAGTGCCTCGAAACGACCATTTACTGGTTTCATAGCACTCATCGCAACAAGCACTTCCTGTGGATCCTTACCGAGCATAACTGCTGCTCCATAAACAGCAAGGAGATTGCTCACGTTAAACTTACCCACAAACTGCACTCCCACTTCCTTTCCATTGATTTCGAGATACATGCCTTCGAAGTGGCACTCTATAATCTTTGCCTTGAAGTCGGCAGGACTCTGCACGCTATATGTCTTGACAGTTGCTTTTGTATTCTGAACCATCACACTTCCGTTCTTGTCGTCTGCATTTGTGATAGCGAACGCATCAGCAGGAAGATTGTCGAAGAACTGCTTCTTTGCCTTGATATAGTTCTCGAAAGTCTTGTGATAATCGAGGTGGTCGCGAGTGATATTTGTGAACATAGCACCAACGAAGCGAAGGCCGCCAATACGATTTTGAACCACACTATGCGAGCTAACCTCCATAAAGCAGTACTCACATCCAGCCTCAACCATCTTTGCGAGCAAGGCATTGAGAGTCACAGGATCTGGTGTAGTATGCTCTGTTGGGACTGCCTCACCATCAATGTAGTTGCACACAGTTGATAGAAGACCAGTCTTATGTCCCATCGCGCGATACATATTATATAATACGGTAGCAATGGTTGTCTTTCCGTTTGTTCCGGTAACACCTACAAGCTTCAACTTGCTTGTTGGGTCGCCATAGAAGTTTGTGGCAATCTGACCCACGTTCTGCTCTGTATTGGCAAGGCGAACGTAAGCCACTCCGTCTGCAAGTTCAGCAGGCATATCTTCACACACAATTGCCTTGGCTCCAAGTTCGAGAGCCTTTCCGATGTAGGCGTGACCGTCTGCAGCAGTACCCTTAACAGCAATAAACATATTGCCATCCTTCACTTGGCGTGAGTCGATGTTCACACCGTTGACTTCAACGTCCTGTGCACCTTTCTGTTCAAGGACATCAAGACCTTTCAACAAATCTTGCAGTTTCATATATAGTTCTATTTTAATTCGATAAGTATTTTGTTGCCCTTTTCAATCTTAGTTCCCGCAGGAATGCTTTGGCCGACAACTTTTCCTCGGCCCTTCACGCGAGTATGGATTCCTCGACTTTCAAGGGCATATACAGCATCGCGAGCACCCATTCCCGTAACATCAGGAACTGAAGTCTCACTCGTGAACACTTGTTTCAGTCTGACACTCTTACCTTCAATCGTAGCCGAAGCATACTGATGCTTTGTGTCGCCACTCACGAGCACATTGAACTCGCGAAGAACTCGCTTGGCCGCAGCCACATCACCAGTCTTGACATCCGGAATATATACCGAAGTAGAATCGGCAGCACGATTAATATCAGTCGTAAGATTCTTTGAATAAACACGTTGTGCAATTTGCGAGAACACCGGACCAGCCTGTCCACCACCACTCGACACATAGTATGAGTGGCGAATTGCAACGATACAAGTGTAGCGTGGAGCCTCTGAAGGGAAATATCCGCAGAAGCTAACGAGGTGCTCGTTCTTTCCACCGTGATAGCCACCGCCATTAGACACCTGGGCTGTACCAGTCTTACCCGAAACATCGAAGAACTTGTTTCCAGCCTTCTTACCGAGGCCTTCCTTGTCGCAAACCACACGATGCAGGATGGTCTGTATCTCTTCGAGAGTCTGAGGTTTGCAGATATGTTCGCGGATGACATTCACCGGATATTCTTCTACCATCTCACCATTTCGTGAGATTCCTTTCACGAAGCGTGGAGCGACCAACTTGCCTCCATTGGCAATTGCATTATAGAAGGTACATGTGGAGATAGGAGGAATCTGAGTCTCGTAACCGATTGACATCCACGCAAGTGCAGTAGCAGACCAGTTGAGAGAGTTCTTGAATCCGCCCTTGCTGTCACGCTTTGGCATACGGATGATAGGGTTAGCAGCACCGCTGAAGCGTTCGGGCAAGCCGAGTGGAGCACCGATACCCACGCGACGAAGACCTTCGACAAACTTCTCTGGCTGATTATGGTAATGCTCATCTATAAGTTTGCTGACACCGATGTTCGAAGAGAACATAAGCACATGAGGCACATCAATCACATGATAACCACCACGATTCCAGTTGTGGTCCTTCATGTATGCACCATGCATATTCATCACACCACAACCTGTGTCCACATGGTCTGAAACCTTGATATATCCATCATCAAGACCTACCATGATTGATGCGGTCTTGAATGTAGAACCCGGTTCCATCAACGATGCAAGTGCGTAGTTACGAGCTTCGTAATAGTTGCCGTCGTCGTAGCGTTCGAGGTTGACGATTGCTTTCACATCACCCGTCTTCACTTCCATAAGGATAGCGACACCCATAGTGGCTTCGAGTTCGTGAAGTTTTTCGCGGAGAGCACTTTCGCAGATATCCTGCATGCTCACATCGATAGTGGAAACAACGTCGTAACCATCCTGTGGAGCCTCATCAATGATATCCAAGTACTTGTTGAACACCTTCTTATGATGAACCTTACCCGACTTGCCACGAAGCACAGAGTCGTAGGCGAGTTCGATTCCCGAACGAGCAGAGTCTTTTGCACCGTAAAGGTCGCCGAGGGTACGCTTTGCAAGTGTGCCGAATGGTTTGTTACGGTTGTTGTACTCTATCACAACGAGACCGCTCTTGTTCTTATTCTTCTCCTTGAAGATTGGAAGACGGATTATTTCGTTGTACTGTATGTAGTTAAGCACCTGACGAGGGCACACTTCCCAATAACGCTTGCCTCCGTTAAGGCCTTCGAGAAGGTGTTCCTTGTATTCGCGTTCGGTAAGGATAGGGCAAATGCCATAGAGACCTCGACTGATAGAATCGATGTTGGCATTCCAGATGCTATCTTTTTCTTCCTTTGCCTTTTCATCCTTGTCTGCACCACCCGACATAAAATCGATGTAGAGTCGGTAGTTAGGCAGACTGCTCGCCATAATCTGCTTGCCGTCGGACGATAGGATATTACCTCGGTTAGGCTTGAGTTCCATAGTGTCCGAAACGCTGACCTGACCGACATCCACCCATTTGTCATGCTGTATCACCATGGTTTTGAACATGTTCCAGATGATCCAGAAACAGATGAGTATCGCACAAACGACTACTATCGTAAATCGGGTTGATATGTATTTCTTTTCAAACTTCATTGTTTGTTATATCTCGAATTTCTTTGTTTAGTGTAGGAAGTGTAGGATAAAAATAAAAAATAAGTTGTTTTTTCTTATGATTTTCAGCTTTTACCCTATTCTATTGAGTCTTGTCGGATGAGGTAAGGAGGAGTGATTGGGGTTTCAAGCACACTATCCTTGGTTTGTTTCAAGCGACGCTCAACGTTCGATTGACGTGATATATTCATCAGTTCGCTCGACTGAGTCAGCACGTTGTACTTCACCTTCTGGAGTTCGGTACGCAGACTGTCAATCGTGATGGCATCCTGCTGACTCGAATAGCGGTTACCGGTATAGAGCAGGGTGAGCAGCACACAGAACATGATGAAGATCACCTGCTTGCGGATGAATCGGCTCTGCAATATGTCACCACCGAGAACTGCACGGAGTGAGAGCTCGCCCATATCATCCTCTTCGTCGGTGAACTTCTTGAGTGCCTCAATCGCCTCGCGCTGGTCTTGCTTCTCCTGCTCGGCTTGGATTTGCTCCTGGGCTTCCTCTGTGAGTTCCTCTTCCTTGGGGTCTATATCTTGTATGTAATCTTTTTCTTCCATTGAGCGTTTTAATATTGTTTGGCTGCTACCTAAATCTTCTCTGCAATTCGGAGTTTTGCACTTCGCGAACGAGGGTTGCGTTCCTGCTCTTCTTGATTAGGGACAATCACTTTATTATTAATAAGGTGGAAAGGCGTGTTTACCCGACCAAAGAAGTCCTTGTCTTCCCTACCCTCAACGTTGCCCGTCTTCATCAAGTTCTTCACGATGCGGTCTTCGAGCGAATGGTATGTGATGACCACCAAACGACCACCCGGACGAAGCATTTCGGTAGCACTTCGGAGCATTTCCTTGAGTGCATCCATCTCGTGATTCACTTCGATGCGGAGTGCCTGAAACACTTTTGCGAGTTCTTTCTTCTCACGGTCACGACCGAAAAGCGGCTTAGTGACTTCGAGGAATTCGCCTATAGTTTCTATCTTCTTTGTCTTGCGTGCATTTACAAGAACCGAAGCAAGTTTACGTGCGTTCTTCAGTTCGCCGTAAAGGTAGAACACGTCGGCGAGCGCCTTTTCGTCGTATGTATTGACCACCTCAGCTGCTGTCATTCCCGCTCTCTGGTTCATTCGCATATCGAGTTTCCCATCGAAACGGAACGAGAAGCCACGTTCGCTATCATCAAAATGGTGAGAACTGACTCCGAGATCTGCAAGCAATCCGTCTATCTCCTCCACTCCATAATAGCGCATGAAGTTCTTGAGGTAGCGGAAATTGGAACGGACGAAAGTGAACTGGCCTTCATAGTCATTGAACGACTTCGACATACAGTTTCCATCAATTGCAACACTTTTGTTTGCATTTTCCTCTGCATCCGCATCCTGATCGAAACTGTAGAGGTGTCCGTCCTTATCGAGTCTGCTGAGTATCTCGCGACTATGACCACCACCACCGAAAGTAACATCGACAAAGTTTCCACCTTTATCAATGTTCAATCCGTCCACGCTCTCCTTGAGCAAGACTGGTACGTGATAAGTCATTTGTTCTTCCATTCAATTCGTGTTGTTAAGAGATTAAGCGAACAAGCCCTCGATATCGCTACCGAGTTCATCGTCTGCACTAAGATATTGGTCGAGATTCTCCTTGCTCCACACCTCAATCTTATTGTCGACTCCTAAGAATCGAACGTCTGCATCAATTTCCGCATATTGCAACTTCGACTTTGCAATCAGGATGCGTCCATTGCTGTCGAGCTCTACAGGTTCTGCATCGGCAGAAAAGCGGCGAAGCATGTCTTGATGCTCACGCTTCCAAAGATTGAGATGCGACTTGAGATCATCGAGCTTTTCGTTCCACACGGATTCAGGATAAAGCACAAGACACTTCTGGAACAAATCCTTACGCAGAACGAGCTTTGTAGCATCTTCGGCGGCAAGGATCTTCCTTAATGCTGCAGGCAGGAAAACTCTGCCTTTTGCATCTGTCTTTGCTGAAAAATCTCCGATGAATCGCATTTGTAATTAAGTTGTTTTGTGGCGTTGGTTAACATCGTTTTGAACGAGTCCCTCGTACCTTATTTATGAAATCTTTTGCAAAAGTAATAAATTCCCCACATTTCCCCACAAAATATCAAGAAAATTTAGAAAAAAAATCATTTAAACCTATCTAAGCACTCTATTTCATTGTTTTCAAACGCTTTTAAAGCAATTTAGTGTGGTGGGGGACGTTTTTGCGATTAATATCAAAAAAGGCATGAACATTATTTTTTTGTCGTAAAGATTTGTATGTTTCAGAAAGTTTTATGATATTTGCACACGAATTGAAAACAGTCACAAAAATCACATCGTAATGAAACGTTTTTTTTGTACAACTTTGATACTTATTTCAACAATCATCACAGTCTTGCCTGCTGATGCTCAAGTGAAGTTTGGTCTCAAAGTCGGAACCAACATAGCAAACGCGACCCTCAACAGAGAGTTTTTCGACTCTGAAAATCGCATAGGGTTTCTCATCGGACCAATGTTAGATGTGAAAATGCCTATTCTGGGATTGGGATTAGAGTTTGCGGCGCAATATCATGTTCGGCACATGCAACTCACACCTACAGAAGAAACAGACATGGCCGGTGGTGTTGCTTCGCTCCATACAATTGACATCCCGATAAATGCCAAATGGACATTGGGCAACGATAACATTCTGAGTGCCTATGCAGCAACAGGTCCGCAGATGTCCTGGAATATTGGAGGTCAACAACTCAAGCAAGTGTTTGATTTAGGCCAATACACAATGAAATCGTCTTACCTGAGTTGGAATATCGGTACCGGTGTCACCTTCCTTTCAAATTTCAGAATAGGATACACTTACAATATTGCAATCGGAGCGACCGCCTTAGTCGATTTCCACGATGCTGCCGGCAACTTAATCAGCGGCAAACTACGCAACAACACTCATCAAGTATTCTTTATCCACTTCTTTTAAATGCTGTACGCAGACGTAATCCTTCCGCTTCCTCTACAAGACACATATACTTATGCCATTCCCCAAGATATGGAGAGTGGCATTTGCCGTGGTTGTAGGGTGGTTGTTCAATTTGGAGCAAAGAAGGTTTACACTGCCATTGTCATCAGAGTACATGACCAGCGTCTAAACTTCGATAACATTAAGTACATTAGCGAGTTACTTGAATCTACTCCGATTGTAAATGAGAACCAACTCTCCCTTTGGAACTGGATATCATCTTACTATATGTGTCCACTTGGAGATGTGTACAAAGCCGCTCTTCCAGGTGGTCTCAAGCCAAAAGACCAGAACGCATTAAAGGAGAAGAACAAACGCAGAAAACTCAAACTTGCTTACGAAGATTGGAACGCTCGCGAGGATGAGATTCGCAAGAACTTGAGCCCTGCCCAAACAAAAGCGTTCAACGAAATTAACGAGTCTTTCAATAAGTTCAATACGAGTTTGCTCCACGGAGTCACATCAAGTGGAAAGACGGAGATTTACATCAATCTTATTAAAGAATACATAGCAAAAGGGAAGCAGGTTCTTTACCTTCTTCCGGAAATTGCACTTACCACACAAATCACCAACCGCCTTGAATCGGTGTTTGGAGATTCTATGTGCGTATACCACTCTAAATATACTGATGCACAACGTGTTGCTGTTTATCAGAAGCAACTCTCCGACGAACCGTTCCAACTCGTGCTTGGAGTGCGTTCATCCGTCTTTCTGCCTTTTCAAAATCTTGGACTCGTCATCGTGGACGAAGAGCATGAGCAATCATACAAGCAGCAAGAGCCCGCCCCACGTTACCATGCCCGTAGTGCCGCCCTTATGCTTGCAAAACAGTTTGATGCAAAGACTCTTCTTGGCACAGCAACTCCTTCGTTCGAAACCTATCATGCTGCTCGTAGTGGGCGTTTCGGTTACATCCAACTTACCGAGCGCTTCAAAGGCATGCAACTGCCTGAGATACAAATTGTAGACATCAAGACTCTTCGCAAACAGAAACGTATGCTTGGAGCTTTCTCTCCCGACCTTGTTGACGAGATTCGTGGGGCTCTTTCACGTGGCGAACAAGTCATACTTTTCCAAAACCGAAGAGGCTTTTCGCACTTCATCGAGTGCAAGCAATGCGGATGGGTGCCTCGTTGTGCTCATTGCGACGTGAGCCTTACTTATCACAAGAAGACAAACCAACTCACTTGCCACTATTGCGGTTACACCTACCGCCTTCCGGAAGTATGCCCTTCGTGCGAGGAGAAAAACTTCATAAACAAGGGAGTTGGAACGGAGAAAGTGGAAGACCAAATCCACGAACTTTTTCCTGAAGCATCCGTCCTCAGAATGGACCTCGACACTACCCGTGCCCGCGACTCTTACGAAAAGATTATCAATGAGTTTGCCGACCATAAGGCAGACATCCTCATAGGCACTCAGATGGTGACTAAAGGACTTGATTTCGATAGCGTTAGCATTGTCGGTATACTCGATGCTGACACCATGCTCAACCAACCAGACTTCCGTGCTTACGAACGCACTTTCCAGACCCTTTCGCAAGTGGCAGGAAGAGCGGGAAGAAAGAACCATGCAGGTAAGGTAATCCTACAAACTCGTTCGGCAGATTCATCTCTTATCCAACAAGTTACCGGCAATGACTTTTGGGGAATGTTTTATGATCAAATGCTTCAACGCAAGGCATTCAACTACCCTCCTTTCTATCGCCTCATCTACATCTACCTGAAACATCGTGACGGAGTGCTGCTCGACCACCTCGCTGTTGAGATGGCAGACAAGCTTCGTGCTGTGTTCGGCGAACGTGTTCTCGGACCTGATGCACCACCTGTCAGCAGGGTACAAAGTCTCTTCATCCGCAAGATAATGATAAAAGTGGAGCATTCTGCATCTCCTAACAAAGTTAGAAGTGCTATTCTTGCCGTACAAAGACAGATATTGGAACAGCCAATTGCCAATTCGCTCAACATTTACTATGATGTGGACCCACTTTAGCACATTATAGGCAAAAAAATTGGTCATGTTATTTAAAAGGTGTAAATTTGCAGCAATTTTCGAGCACTTTGCCCGAATATTGCTGTAAATTGTCTTGCAGATCTCGTTTTTCTGTAGCGATATTTGGTCTCTGTGCTTTCATACTAATTAATTTCAATAACATCTAATGAAAGTACTCAAGTTTGGCGGAACATCCGTAGGTTCCGTAGAAAGTATTCTTAATCTTAAAAAGATTGTCGAGGCTTGCGATGAGCCTGTAGTTGTGGTTGTGTCAGCTCTCGGTGGTATTACCGACAAGTTGATCAACACCTCGAAACTCGCAGTTAATGGTGACCCATCTTATCTCACAGCTTATGACGAGATGGTGACCCGCCATCATGATATGATCGAAGCAATCATATCAGACCCTGAAAAGAAAGCAAATCTCCTTGCCACAGTTGATGGTCTTCTCAACGACCTCAAGAGCATTTATCAGGGCGTATTCCTTATTCATGATTTAAGTACAAAGACCAGCAACGCCATAGTATCTTATGGCGAGCGAATCTCTTCAAATATTGTTGCCACCCTCATCAATGATGCAAAGTGGTACAACTCTCTTGAATTCATTAAGACCAAGTTTAAGCAAGGCAAGAACCTCTATTCGAACACCATCTCTAACCCACTAATCCTCGAAGCATTCAAGGATTTCAAGGAAGGTAAGGCAAGTCATAAGGTTTGTCTCGCTGGCGGTTTCATCTCTACAGATGCAAACACAGGCGAAATCACAAACCTTGGTCGTGGTGGTTCGGACTATACTGCAGCCATCCTTGCTGCAGCACTCGATGCTCGCGTTCTTGAGATTTGGACAGACGTTAGCGGTTTCATGACTGCCGACCCACGCGTTATCAACAACGCTTATCCTATCGACCAACTCTCATACGTTGAAGCAACTGAGCTTTGTAACTTCGGTGCGAAGGTAGTTTACCCTCCAACAATCTATCCTGTCTGCATTAAGAACATCCCAATCCTCATCAAGAACACATTCCGTCCTGAGGACAAGGGTACAATCATTACCGAAAAGACTTCGGACTCAGGTCGTGCCATCAAGGGTATCTCTTCTATTAACAATACAAGCCTCATCACAGTATCTGGTCTTTCGATGGTAGGTGTGATTGGTGTCAACCAGCGTATCTTCTCTGCTCTTGCAGCAAATGGAATCAGCGTATTCATGGTTTCGCAGGCATCTTCGGAGAACTCAACTTCGATCGGTGTTCGCAACGAAGACGCAGATGCCGCTTGCGATGTGCTCAACAAGGAGTTCGCAAAGGAAATCGAGATGGGTGCCATGTATAAGATGAACCTTGAGCGTGACCTCGCAACTGTCGCTATCGTAGGCGAGAACATGAAGCATACTCCTGGTATCGCTGGTAAGCTCTTCGGAACTCTCGGTCGCAATGGTATCAGTGTGATTGCTTGTGCGCAGGGTGCTTCAGAGACTAATATCTCGTTCGTTGTCGAAAGCAAGTCGCTCCGCAAGTCGCTCAACGTCATCCACGACAGCTTTTTTCTTTCTGAATACCAAGTGCTGAATGTCTTCCTCTGCGGTGTGGGTACTGTAGGCGGAAACCTTCTTGGCCAGATTGCCTCTCAGCAAGAGAAACTGATGCAGGAGCGTAACCTTAAGATTAATGTTGTTGGAGTTGCTTCGGGTCATAACGCCATATTCAACCGTAATGGAATCGACCTTTCGAATTTCAACATCGAAGATTTCCGTGCAAACCTTATGCAAGCAGAACCATCCAATATCGATCGTCTCAAGGAAGAGGTTATTGGTATGAATATCTTCAATTCGGTATTCGTTGACTGCACAGCAAGCGGTGATGTTCCAACGCTCTATCATGATTTCCTCAACAACAATATATCTGTAGTTGCAGCAAATAAGGTTGCAGCATCTGGTGACTACGAAAACTATGCCCTCCTCAAGGAGACTGCCCGCAAACGTGGTGTCAAGTACCTCTTCGAGACTAATGTAGGTGCAGGTCTTCCTATTATCAACACAATCAACGACCTTTGCAATTCAGGTGATAAGATTCTGAAGATCGAGGCTGTGCTTTCGGGCACACTCAACTATATTTTCAACACTATCTCTGCTGAAATCCCATTCTCAGAGACTGTTCGTCTTGCAAAGGAAGAGGGTTATGCAGAACCAGACCCACGTATCGACCTTTCGGGCAAGGATGTAATCCGCAAACTCGTCATTCTCTCTCGCGAGGCAGGTTACAAACTTTCGCAAGAAGATGTGGAGAAGAGCCTCTTCATACCACAGTCGTTCTTCGATGGAACTCTTGAGGATTTCTGGAAGAATCTCCCAACTCTCGATGCAGAATTCGAAGCAGAACGTAAAGTGGTTGAAGCAAACAACCAGCATTGGCGTTTTGTTGCAAAACTCGAAAATGGCAAGGGTTCTGTAAGTCTCCAGAAGGTTGACAACCATCATCCTTTCTACGACCTCGAAGGTTCGAATAACATCATCCTCCTCACGACTGAGCGTTACAACCAATATCCAATGCTCATCCAGGGATATGGAGCTGGAGCATCAGTAACTGCAGCAGGTGTGTTCGCAGACATCATGAGTATTGCTAATATTTAATTAGTGAAGAACAAAGAGTGAAGAGTGAAGAATTTGCTACCGCTTTGGAGCAAGAGCGGTTTACACCTTTGCTTACTTTGAAGATTGCTATTCCGGCAGGAAATTCTTCACTCTTCACTCTTCACTCTTCACTCCAAAGGTAATGAAACATATTGTTATTTTAGGAGACGGAATGGCGGATTGGCCTGTCGAATCACTCGGCAACAAGACGCTGCTCCAATACGCTAACACTCCATATATGGACATGTTAGCAAAACAAGGCAAAACAGGCATGCTGAAGACCGTCCAGGATGGCTTTCATCCTGGGTCGGAGGTAGCCAATTCAAGCATATTAGGTTACGACCAAAACGAGGTATATGAAGGCAGAGGTCCTCTCGAAGCAGCCTCAATCGGTGTTGAACTCGCACCAACAGACATGGCAATCCGTTGCAACATCATCTGCATCGAAGGCGACCACATAAAGAACCACTCATGTGGACGACTTGAGACAGAAGAAGGTGACATCCTCATCAAGTATCTTCAGGAGAAGCTTGCAAATGAT
Source organism: Prevotellaceae bacterium UBA1716 (assembly GCA_002317225.1). GTDB lineage: Bacteria > Bacteroidota > Bacteroidia > Bacteroidales > Bacteroidaceae > Minthosoma. The sequence goes on from DCIW01000195.1 coordinate 60,555, forward strand.
GCTGATATTGTAGCAATGTACGGGCACATCGTCCACTTCTACACAGGAGTGCAATATCGTCATCTTCTCGTAATCAATGGAGGTAGCAAATTCTTGAAGTGTACTCCACCACACGATGTACCTCTCAAGCCTTGGAAGCCACTTCTTGTCCAACCGGATCTTGAAGCCGAAGCAAAGGCTGAAGTGAAATCCACATTGAGTGCAACCGAAACTGCAGAGCTCATCAATCTTTTGATTGTAAAATCACAAGAATTGCTCAACGCTCATCCTTTCAATGCACAACGAATTGCAGAAGGCAAGGATCCAGCAAACAGCATCTGGCCTTGGGCAGGAGGCAATCGTCCTCACATGATTCCGCTCACAACCACCTTCCCTCAGATTAAGAAGGGAGCGGTAATCACAGCAGTTGACCTCATTCGAGGAATCGGTTCGCTTGCGGGATTACGTGTTATAGATGTAGAAGGAGCAACTGGTCTTTACGACACTAACTACGAAGGTAAGGCACAGGCTGCCATCGAAGCTCTCAAGACTGACGACTTCGTTTATCTTCATGTAGAAGCATCTGACGAAGCTGGTCATGATGGCGATCTTGAACTCAAACTCCAAACTATCGAGAACCTCGACAAGCGTGCCATAGGCCCTATTTATGAAGAGGTTAAGAACTGGGGCGTTGCAGGCACACCAACTGCCGACCTCGAACCGGTTGCAATCGCAGTTCTTCCTGACCACCCTACTCCAGTGGCTCATCGTACTCACACCAACGAGCCAATACCTTTCCTCATCTATGCTCCAGGCATTGAAGCTGATAAGGTAGACTCATTCGATGAACAAAGCTGTAAAGAAGGTATCTACGGCAACCTCAAAAAAGACGGCTTCATCAAAGCCTTCATGACAATAAATTAAAAATAAACAATTAAATACCATCCTCCCCCTAACTGGATGGACGCCCCCTTTGGGGGACGGGGGGCTCCAAATATGAACTACTATTCAACTAACGGCAAAGCAGAAATTGCCTCACTCGAAAAGGCTGTAGTCAAGGGGCTTGCAGAAGACAAGGGTCTCTATATGCCAGAGCGTATCAAACCGCTCCCACAGTCTTTCTTTGACAACATAGAAAACCTCTCTTTCCAAGAGATAGCATATACAGTTGCAGACGCATTCTTTGGTGAGGATGTAGATGCAGAAAGTCTTAAAAACATCGTTTACGACACACTCGCATTCGATTGTCCTTGTGTAAAGGTTACTGACAACATCTATTCACTTGAACTCTTCCATGGTCCAACACTTGCATTCAAGGATGTAGGTGCACGATTCATGGCTCGCCTTCTTCAGTACTTCTTAAAGAAATCCGGAGATTCCGGCATTTCTGGTAATTCCGGAAAATCTGGAGTTAATGTCCTCGTTGCCACTTCAGGTGATACTGGTTCTGCTGTAGCAAACGGTTTCCTTGGTGTTGATGGCATTCATGTTTATGTCCTCTATCCAAAGGGTAAGGTTTCTCCTATTCAGGAGTGTCAGTTCACAACTCTTGGCCAGAACATCACAGCGATCGAAGTTGATGGCGTGTTTGACGATTGTCAGGCACTCGTTAAGTCAGCATTCATGGATGCAGACCTCAATGCACATATGAAACTCACTTCTGCCAACTCAATCAACGTTGCCCGCTTCCTCCCACAAGCATTCTATTATTTCTACGCTTATGGACAGATGAAGAAGTTAGGTCTTGCTGATCAGTTGGTTGCTTGTGTACCTTCAGGTAATTTCGGAAATATCTGTTCTGCTCTCTTCGGCAAGAAGATGGGACTTCCAATCAAGCGTTTCATTGCTGCTAACAATGCCAACGATATCTTCTTCAAGTATCTCCAGACAGGTAAGTACGAGCCAAAGGCATCTGTTCAAACTATCGCAAATGCAATGGATGTAGGCGATCCATCTAACTTCGCCCGCGTTTACGAACTCTACAATAAGGACCACTCGGCAATTTGTGCTGATATCGCTGGTGCAACATACACTGATGCTCAGATTGCAGAAGCAATGAAGGATTGTAAGGCGACAACTGGTTATGTTTGCGACCCACACGGAGCATGCGGCTACCAGGCACTCAAGGAAGGCCTCAAGCCAGGTGAAGTAGGTTTCTTCCTCGAGACAGCCCATCCTGCCAAATTCAAGGATACAGTTGACGGAATCCTCAATTCTGACATTGAAATTCCTGCAAAACTCCGCGCCTTTATGCAAGGGACCAAGCAGTCTATCCCTATGACAAAGGACTTCGCTTCGTTCAAGGCATACCTCCTCTCCGAATAACATTCAGCAAAGAATAACGAATAGGTCAATAATCAACCTTTCACAATGGCTAAAGCAAGCAAATCGCAGAAGACAGCCCGCCGTAACCTCCTTCTTTTCAAAGCAGCGCTCGTCATCATTTCCACAATCGTGATTGTATGGTTCATGCCACGCAATTCGTCCTCGACCTACAAGTACGAGGTTGATGCCCCATGGCGATACGGACTTCTCATTTCCGATTACCGTTTCCCCATCTACAAGAGCGACGCAGAGATGAAGAAAATGCAGGACAGTATCCGCAGGTCTTTCCAACCTTACTTTAAAGTAGACAAGTCTGTTCGCAAACGAATGCAGGACACGCTTTACTATATTATGAGTAAGAATGATAAAAAGATACAGAACATCCAGGCTTACGGTGCCCATATCAGCAATTTGCTCGACACCATCTACGCTCGTGGCATGCTCTCAATGCCAGCATACAACAAGCTTCAAGAAGATGGAAACTCCAATATTCGAATTATCGACAACAATACTGCTACGTCCATCCCAGTAGCAAAAGTATTATCTACCAAACAAGCTTACCACTATTTGGTCCATGCCGATACAGTCATGTATTCACGCATTGTATTGCAGAACATGAACCTCAACTGCTTGCTTGCCGGCAATCTTGTCTTAGATGAGAAAAAGAATGATTCGGAACTCCAGTACCAGCTCTCGCATATGGACGGAGCAGATGGCATAGTTCAGCGTGATGAACAGATTATCGACCGAGGTGAGATTGTGACTCAAGAGAAATACAAAATTCTCAAATCGCTCGAACGTGAGTTGGCAAAGCACCAGACTGAAGAAACCATAATCCCTTACTCCTTGATTGGACAAACGGTCTTCGTATTGGTGATTATGTGCATCTTGGTGGTATACCTCACGCTCTTCCGTAAGGACTATTTCGACACCTACCAACCGGGCATACTCCTTTTCGGATTCCCTGTGCTCTTCTGTATGGTAGCGTTCTTTATGGTCAGCCACAACTTCCTCAACGTATTCATGATTCCATGCTGTATGGTACCTATCGTGATTCGTGTGTTCATGGATTCGCGAACCGCCTTCATGTTCCACACGGCGATGGTCATCATCATCTCCCTCACACTCCACTTCCCTTATGAGTTCATGATTCTGCAGCTCACAACTGGTATGATTGCCATACAGACGCTTCGCGAACTCTCACAGCGCTCGCAAATCATCCATACAGCCGCACTCATCACTCTTTTCTACATTGTATTCTATTCGGCCTACGAACTCCTCCTCGAGAACACATACGTCAAGGCAGACCGTTCGATGTACTACTATTTCATCATCAACGGCATCCTACTCATCTTCACATATCCGCTCCTCTGGCTTTTGGAGAAGACGTTCGGATTCGTGAGCGACGTGACCCTCGTCGAACTCTCCAACATCAACAACCCGATTCTCCAACGTATGTCGGAGATAGCCCCTGGCACCTTCCAGCACTCGCTTCAGGTGTCCAACCTCGGTTCTGAAGTTGCAAAGAAAATCGGAGCACGATCCCAACTTGTACGTACAGCCGCACTCTATCATGATATCGGGAAACTCGAGCGTCCGGTCTTCTTCACCGAGAACCAAAGCGGAGTTTCGCCCCACAAGCACCTCTCATCACAGAAGTCGGCCGAGGTGATCATCGCCCACATTGCAAACGGTCTCTCACTGGCCGACCGCAACAACATACCTCAGCTCATCAAGAAGTTCATTGCCTCCCATCATGGTACGGGCATGACCAAATACTTCTACATCACATACAAGAACGATCATCCCGACGAACAAGTCGATGAGAGCATCTTCCGTTATCCGGGGCCAAACCCATCCACCAAAGAGGAAGCAATCCTCATGATGGCCGATGCGGTCGAAGCTGCCTCGCGCTCCCTATCCGAATACACAGAAGAAAGTATCTCCTCACTTGTCGACCGAATTGTCGATTCGCAGATACAGGAAGGCTACTTTGCCGAGTGCGATATCACATTCCGCGAGATTGCCATAGCCAAAGATGTTTTCAAAGAAAAATTAAAGATTGTTTATCACACACGCATAAGTTACCCAGAACTTAATAAGGATAATGAAAAATAATACATGGAAGCCCTTTGCCATCACACTTCTCGTAATTGTGATACTTATGGGCATGTTCTACCTCCCTCGCATCCAAGTGGGAGACAAGTTGCTCCGCAGAGTCAACATTCTCTCTGAGATTCAGGCTCGCGACAACGAAGGCAATATTATTGCCGAAATATCTGCCGATGAAGCGCAAGGCATCGTTGAACAAAAGTTTGACAGCACTGCCACCCACGTGCGCCAAGAGATATACATAGACAGCGTACCGGAAGGTATGACTGCCATCGAAGACTTCTGCAACGGAGAAGCCCCAATCATGGATCGTTTCTATGCAGCACTCGACGAAGCCAGTTCACGCCCAGTTCGAATTGCATATTACGGCGATTCGTATATCGAGGGTGATATCCTCACCGAAGACCTCCGCGAATTCTTCCAACAGAAATACGGAGGTTGCGGAGTCGGATTTGTTGATATCCATAGCATCACAGCAGGATTCCGACAGACAGTACGCGCCAAATCAACAGGTTGGACCGATCATAACGCCAATGATAAAGGCAAAGGATTCAACAAAAGTTTCCAAGGCATAAACGGACGCTACTTCATCTGCAACAGCGGTTCGATGAAGCTCGAATGCCAAAACCACAAGTACGGATCGCACCTCGACACTGCACAAGTGGCAACAGTCTACTTCACTCCTGGTGCGGGACTTTCCATCACCTCGTCTATCAATGGAGGCGAACCAGTCGACCTCTATGCAAATGAAGGCAATGCAACCTACGAGGAAGAGACACGAACGGTTACAGACAAGCATGTCAATGTTACCTACAACGAGGATTCGTCCGAAGTATACTACGACACCACCTACACCACTCGTGAGGTTACAGTCCCAATAGTTCATCAGGAACAAGGACATGTCGTACATAAGACTCAGAAGGGCAAGATTCACTCTTTCTCTATCGATGTCAAGAAGGGTGCCTCATCCCGTTTCTACGGTGTGGCACTTGATGGCACTAAGGGTGTTGCAGTCGACAATTTCTCTATGCGAGGTTCAAACGGTTGGTATATACAAGACATACCGGTCACTACTCTCAAGACCTTCAACCGTATCCGACCATACGACCTCATCATCGTTCAGTTCGGACTCAACACAGCCAACCGCAAGCAGAAAGACTATTCTTTCTACACTAATAAGATGGCACAAAGCATAGCCCATTTGCGTGAGGCATTCCCTGAGGCAGCCATACTTGTCATCTCAATCGCCGACCGCGAAGAGAAGAATATCGATGGCGAAATGCACACGATGCCGGGAGTTCGCGAACTCATATCTTACCAGCGCAAGATGGCAAGCGACGAGCACGTTGCATTCTGGAACATCTACGAAGCAATGGGAGGTGATGGTTCCCTTGCAGAGATGGTTAAGAACAAGCAAGCCAATCTCGACTATACACACATCAACTTCGCAGGAGGCAGAAAACTTGCAAAACTCCTCTTTGATGTACTTACTAACGGAAAAGACAATTACGATAATCGCAAATGATAGAAAGGACTACGGACTACAGAATCTTTAGCTCGGCGATTAAATATGAGCCACTACGGATTACGGACTGCAGGCAACGGACTGCAGGCATACTCTACGCATGCCTCTTTGCCCTTCTCTTCTGGATAACATCCCCTATTGGGGGATTGGATCTCCATGCCCAGCAACTCTACACGCCCTACCCCTCTTCTTTTAAAAATGTACGCGCGAACGAATTGCTGGAACCTAACTCCCTCAATCCTGTCTTTCAGAAATTTCATACTCATAAGCCGGTCAAGGTGATGCTCATAGGCGACTCCCACACTCGTGGCAACTACTACCCACACTCTGTGGAGTCAACCCTCAAGAAGTATTTCCCTACCGTCTCCTTTGCGTATTACGGTATAAATGGAGCTTGGGCACGTAGATTCTACGAACCCGACATGATTCAGCGAGTGGCAAATGAGAATCCTGACCTTGTCATAATATCCTTCGGAACCAACGAGGCTCATGGCAGCAATTTCGACCAAATTGCACATCACGAAACTCTCAACACCCTCACCAATCGCATTCGTCAGAGTTGTAAGGGGGTATCTTTCATCATAACCACTCCTCCGGGATCATTCATCTCGAAGACAACAGGCAGTTACTCCACAGGAAGGGGGCGTCATCGTCGTACTCACTACACATCTGTGAAAGTCAAGAACGACCGCACCGACCTCGTAGCTCGTAGCATAGTCAACTATGGTCATGCCAACCGTATAGCCGTATGGGATATATTCACCATAGCAGGCGGGCCAACCTATGCCTGCACAAACTGGCGCGATGCCCATCTTATGGCAGTTGACCAAATCCATTATACCGCCCAAGGCTACCAACTCCAAGGTGCCCTTCTCGGCGAAGCCATCTACAAGGCATTCCTATCATCCCATGCACAAGGTTCACAAACCCGCATGAACCATGAAGGAACGCCAAGAGAACAGAAACCATACAAGAGCCTCAAAGGCTTCTAATCAACTTCAACAAAAGTAAAAGCAATATTATATGTTCGATATAGACATTAGCAGAATCTTATCGCTTCTCACATACGATCCCACATCACCGATGATATTCTCATCGGGTATCTTCCTGTTCCTCTTCCTCGGATTCAGTCTCATCTACTGCATACTCCATAAGGCAGACACAGCACGCATCATCTTTGTCACTCTCTTCTCCTACTACTTCTACTACAAGAGCAGTGGCATCTACTTCCTTCTCCTCGCAATAGTCACAATCTCCGATTTCTACATCGCCCGTGCCATCGCGAAGGCCCTCCCAACCCCAGCTGCCTCCCCATCGGCCCCAGTTCCCGGCGCTTCTCCGTCGGGCTCCTCTGCCACCGTTCCCGATGCTTCTCCATCGGGCTCCTACCTCAAGCCCCGCCTCCTCGTAGCACTCTCCCTTCTCATCGACCTCAGCCTTCTCGCCTACTTCAAATACACCAATTTCTTCGGCTCCCTCATATTCCACGACTGGCACAACCTCGACATCTTCCTTCCTGTCGGCGTTTCATTCTTCACCTTCCAGTCCCTATCCTATACCATCGATGTCTATCGAGGCAACATACGCCCACTCGACAGACTTCTCGACTATGCCTTCTACGTGTCCTTCTTCCCACAACTCGTAGCAGGCCCTATCGTGCGTGCCCGCGACTTCATCCCACAAATCCGTCGTCCTCTTCTCATCACCAACCGCATGATAGGCAACGGCATCTTCCTCATCATAGCGGGTCTCTTCAAGAAAGCCGTCATATCCGACTATATTTCAGTCAATTTCGTCGAACGTGTCTTCGACCAACCTACTCTCTATTCCGGAATCGAAAACCTCCTCGCAGTATATGGCTACACACTCCAAATCTACTGCGACTTCTCCGGTTACTCCGACATGGCTATCGGTATAGCCCTCCTTCTCGGATTCGAATTCCCAAAGAACTTCGACAATCCATACAAGTCCTCATCCATCACCGAGTTCTGGCGCCGTTGGCACATATCCCTCTCCAGTTGGCTGAAGGACTACCTCTATATATCTCTTGGCGGCAACCGCCACGGCAAATTCCGCCAGTATCTCAACCTCATCATCACAATGCTTCTCGGTGGCCTCTGGCACGGAGCCTCCCTCAACTTTATCCTCTGGGGCGGTATCCACGGCATCATCCTTGCGTTTGACAAGATGTGGCATTCCCTCTGCCCATCCCTCTCCCCTCTTCCCCAAAAGCGCAAGGCAGCCACCACTCCCAACGCATCCCCATCTGTCACCTCTTCCCCAGCCCCCGTTCCCGACGCTTCTCCGTCGGGCACCCCATCCTCTACCCATTGCCCGTTGTCTATCAAAGTCATTTCATCCCTCATCACCTTCCACATCGTAGCATCCCTCTGGGTACTCTTCAGAGCATCCACCTTTCAGATTGCCAGCGATGTATTCACTCAGATATTCACCGCATTCCATCCCGCTGTCCTCGGTCAGTGGCTCAGTTCATATTGGCCAGTCGCCCTACTTATGGCACTCGGCTACACACTCCATTTCCTTCCTTCCACCTGGTGTAACCACACACGTCGGTCGGTGAGCCAACTCCCGCTCCCACTCCAAGCTATCCTACTTGTCATAGTCATCTGGATAGTCATTCAAGTCAAGAGTTCCGACGTCCAACCTTTCATCTACTTCCAATTCTAATCCAATTCCCCCATTTCCGACACATATACGTCGATTTTTCCTAATCAAACAACCTATCTTTCTATGCGTAAAGTCTTATATCTAATTCTACTAACATTTTCGGTTTTGTCCTGTACAAAGCCGAAATACACCATTGCCATCTCGCAGTGTAACCAAAGTTCCTGGAGGCGCCAGATGAATCAGGAACTCCAGATGTCCACCTACTTCCACGATGGAGTAGAACTTAGCATCACAAGTGCCGAAAACGACTGGAAACTCCAAGAGCGACAGGTTGACTCCATGATCCAAGCTAATGTCAGCCTTATCGTCCTTGCTCCAATCGCCAGCAAAAAACTCGTGCCAGTTGTCGATCGCGCGATGGCAGCAGGCATACCGGTACTCATTTTCGACCGCGAACTCGATTCCGATAACTATACCGCCTACATTGGAGCTGACAACGAAGAAATCGGTAACGAACTCGGTCGTTTCATAGTCAACCATTGCGATGGCAAAGCCAATATAGTTGAAATTTCGGGTCAAGCCCTCTCATCACCAGCTATCCAACGTCACGAAGGACTCATGAAGGCTGTCAAGTCTTACCCTGATATCCACGTGACCACTTCTATTCCAAACCTCTGGACTGTAGAGAGCGGTTATCGCGCCATGGACTCTCTCATCCATCTTGGCATCACCAATATCGACTACGTATTTGCACATAACGACCGTCTCGCACTCGGAGCCTACAATGCACTTTGCGCCCACCATCTCAGCGACAGTGTCAAGATCTGCGGAATCGACGGACTCCCAGGTCCCGAAGGTGGTATCGACATGGTTGACAACGGTTCCATGCTCGCCACCAGCCTCTACCCTACCAAGGGCAACATTATCATGCAGCTCGCGCTCAACATCCTTGATGGCAAACCATTCAAGAAGGAGAACACACTAAAATCGGGCCTTATCACCAAGGCTAACACCTCAGTAATGAAACTGCAGATTGAGGCACTCAACGAAGAGCAGCAACAAATCCAACTTCTTAACAGCAAGATCGTAGATGATATCCAACGCGCAGCCAGGGAAAAGTTCATTTACACCAACATAATCCTCGGCCTTGCCCTCATCATCCTCTTCCTCATCTACCAGTTCCGAGTCCATAGTCTCAAGCAGAGCCGCGAGACACTCAACCGCCTCGTTATCCAAGGCACAGTCGACTCCATCAACCAGAATGGCGCTGCAGTAGCTACAGATTCCAAAGATGACTCTTCACCCGCCGCAACAGTCCCTGTCACCGAAGTTTCCCCTTTGGACAACAATCCTTCCGACACTTTCGCTAACAGTCTGCGCGCTGCTATAATGCGTAACTATTCCGACTCCGAATTCAACGTCGATTCCCTCGCAACCGAGCTCAATCTCTCCCGAGCCCAACTCTACCGCAAGACCAAGAATCTCTGCGGACAGTCGCCAGTCGAACTCCTTCGCGACATACGTCTCCAGCAGGCAGTCCACCTCCTCTCCACCACCGACAAGACCGTCAGCGAGATAGCTTACAATGTCGGATTCTCCGCTCCGGCCTACTTCTCCAAGTGCTATAAAGATCGTTACGGACAGTCCCCACGCGAGAAAAAATAGCAAAAAAACACCATCAAATAGCAATATTCTATCAAAATTTGTTGCAAAACGCTTTAAATTTGTTGCATTGAACGATTTTTTAATATCAATGCAACAAATTTTATCCATACATATATTTTAAAACTATATCTTTGCAACCGAAAACGATAGACAAGTAAATCAATTACACATTTACGGAACTATTTATTTCAACGCAAACATAAAAACAGAATAAGATATTAGGGAATTGGATTAATAATTAGTTGTATTTAGAGATATCTATATACAGTCAATTAAGTACAAAGAAATTTAGGTTATCAGTTTTACAAAGAACACAGTAATATCATACGAATTGGTTTATTTGATATTACTGATCGCAAAAACAGCCGGAAGTGATTCCCGCTGTTTTTTGTTTATCTATACGAATATATTCACACAACCAATCAAAGCACCCAACCCCGCACCGAACCAAACGATAGCCTTCAGTTCCTTGCTCATCACATCCAGGATGATAGGTTCAATCTCTCCCATGTCCATCTCATTGATGCGCTGCTCAATCATAAGACTTATGTTCAGCGACTGCAGAATCTTAGGCAGATGTTCCAGGATAACCACCCTGTAAATAGAAACAACAGAATCTTTCGCCTGCTTGATTTGAGCCTCATGCCCAACAAAGAAAGTCTTCATTGGCAAATCCATAAACTCCTTACCCTGATTCCGAATAATCTTATGGATTATCGCTCGTGAGTTATCACGAATCATGCTGTTTATTTCCTTCGCAAGAAGAGGTTCTGCTATTGTTGAAATAATATCTGCAATCTTCCCGGCACCCAATATTCCCAACAAACCGCCAGACACCTTATCTTTTGCATGCTCTACAGCCATACGAGCTATATCTGCACCGAAGTTCGATTCCCTCAATTTCTCCGAGAGCATCTTTTCCAACTCATCACACGAACTCGAAACCAATGCATCCAATTCATCTTGTGACAAGTAATGTGAAACGAACGACGCCACCGACTCCTCATTTCCACTCTGCTTAGCACAAAACGCATCAATACTCTCGAGTATCTTCCCAATCAACTCATCCGACAACAGCGACCTTTCCAGCACCTCCCTATTCATCAGGTTCTCGCTGATAGCATCTCCCATCGCCTTTGCGATGCGTCCCTTCTCCTTCGGAATGATTCCCGGAGTGAACGGCACATGCACACCCATCACATATTTCGCCCCATGCGGACGAAACAACATCCTAATCGCAATATCATTCGTTATATACCCGATTATTCCCCCAAACAGCGGAGGCAAAATAAATGACCACATAATCTTAAACTATTTTTTTTGTTAAACAACCATTGAATATCGTCTCACATTCTCCTATCTTCCCTTAGTCAAAAACACAATTATCCTAATCAGCAACAACTTCGGAGCTATAGAAAGTACACCCCAGAGGTAGCCTAACTTGTAAGACCATTCATGCTCCTCATACAGCACCTCATCAAGAGCCCCTATATAGTAGCAATACGACATAGGGAGTACAACCAAGACGAGAAACACCAAAATCACAATCTTCAATATAAGCATAATAAAATAAAATTAAAACGTTAATAAATTTTCCCATAAGGCTTTCATGCCTTTTCAAACGGAAATTTTTCTTTCAACCTATACATCCCACTCCACAAAGTCTGGGTATCGGTCTGCAATCCTATGCAGAATTTGTCCAACCTCACTTTCTGGATTGTCAAGTGAAATAACAAGCGTGTCTATCGGGCGAGTAAGCGGCATCAGCGACCACAAGTACACAAACTTCCGTTTCCTGTCCTCAAACGATTCCAACGCAAGTGAATCCTCTGGATTATCCCAATATATATTACCCTTATAATCGATAAGTTCATCAAAACTCAAGCAAATCGTACACCACCCTTCAAGTCCTCTGCACGAGTCATACTGATACAACCTGCATTCAGACACCTTTGTAGCATATTGCTCTCGTAAAGTCGGAATTGTCCCGTCAAAGATATCAATGCCCATACCCTTGAACTCATCCCTCTTCTCGAATCCACGCTCACCATCCTCATTAGTCTTCACACCCTTAGGAGGAACGAGAAACAAGATATCATAATTCTCACAACCATTCTTCTGGCAGTTCTCCACCACCATTTTATGTTCATTCTCAACATAGTTGCCAATGATACGAACCTTTCCGCCAAGAATCTTTTTGTTCACCTTCACCTCCCATTTCAGTCCACACTCCTTTGCAAAGGCATTCACAAATGTGGTCAAGTTTGATTTCTGGCGCATGCCCATTGTCTTGCTGATAGAGTTCACTTGCACATCACGTTCCCAATGCTGACGCTTTCCAGAACGAATAAACTGGTCGATACCATCAGCCACGATTATATGTTCCGGTCCATAAATCTTAAACAGAATCTTCTTCTCCAAGTCCGACCAGTCCTGTGCTTCATCCACAAACACATAATCCCAGTCGATATCAACATCATCTGACTCTTTCAGATATTCCACATCCTTACTGTCGATGCTCTCATTCACATACCCATAAAGCCCCTCGATGCATTCACGATATCTCTTCAGATAGTCATTATAACTCTCCGGATACTCACCCGTAAGCACCTTCATGAGTCCCACAAAGAAATCATGCAGAGGCTGAATCTGCACCGTATAGTTATCCACATTATCCGGAATATCCACAAAATGCAGCAAACGTCTCAAATCCGCAACCAATGCAGTATTATAAGTCAATATCAAGCACCTCTTGCCCTCAGCATTTGCAATGTGCATCGCATTCTGTAAGAGATAAAACGTCTTACCCGTACCGGCCCTTCCCGAGAATATGGTCAACCTGTCATTCTGCTCCATGTCGCCTATGCTCTTCTGCATCAAGCATTCCAATTTCTTGCGAGTAAGTCCGCTCGGCACCCTTCTCTCTTGCAACAGCATCTTCATGTCATCACAAAACGCCCCATCAGCATTCACATTGATATGATACACACCTTGGTAAGGCTTAAACTTTTCCTCATTCAATTGAGCGATGTTCTGTCTCACCAAATCTTCCACACCAAACTCTGCAGGCAGCGCATTCATGCCATTTGTACCTACCATAATCTGTCGCAAACTCTCACTCGCAACCTGCCTGAACCAAATCACATTGCACACAAACGGCTTATACCCATTTGCCCTGCTGAAGTAATTCATAAACGAATACTTCTGCGCCTCACTCTGATCCGACACATCTTTCCAACTGCCCTTATACTCCACCATCAAGTGCGTATTAGCAGTCTTCACCTTCGAAGCGTCATGATCTTTCAGTTCAATCACATAGCAGAACGACTCCACACCCACATCCTTCTTCCTATCATCATTTTGCGACTGGTAGAACGACTTGAGCACACAACCTTCCACCTCACCATAAAGCAATAGGTCAATATCCCTGACCTTCTGCCCACTCAACGTGAGACTATATCCAATATACACACTACCCTTCGCCTGCGGAAACCTTCCAAAGCTTTCCTCAAGCATGCCCTTCAACTCCTCAGCAGCCTCAAACTCCGAAGACCTGTCATCCTCCGAGTGAACCAATATCTTAATCTTTACAGCCATACTTTTCCATCTTCTCTATCTTCCTCAAAGCCTCCCTATTCACATAAGAAGGATTCTTCTGATAAACCATTTTGATAAAGTCCTTTGCAATATCTATATCAGCACCAGAAGCCTTAACCGTTTCTTCCGTATAGATCATTTGTTTTGGTTTAATCGAAAATACCTTTTATCATTAATCTTCAAATCCGCATCCAAAAAACGCATCATCTCCCACACTCACACCATTATCTTCAAGCGCCTTTACAAGTGCCTCTATCGATTTATACTTCTGCCCCTTGTACTCAACCTCCTTCAACCCTTGGCACATTGAAAACGCATCATCATCTATACACTCCAACTTTTCTGGCAACTTAATATACTTCAATCCAGTACATCTGAAAGCCCATCGACCTATGCGCTTTATATTATCATGCAACTCAATCTCTTTCAATGGATAACAATTCGAGAATACCGAATCTGCAATTTCCATGATGCCATTAGGTACATTCACACATCCCAATCTCTCACAACCGTCAAAGCACTCCTTCCCGATAGTTTCCAAACTCTCAGGCAGAACAACCTTCTTCAATTTCTCACAATCTGCAAAAGCAGCCCATCCCAACGACTTCACGCCCTCGGGAACCACAACTGCCCTCAACGAATTGCACAAATGAAAAGCCTTATCCTCCACACTCACCAATCCTTCATTCAGCACCACCGAAGGCAAGTCATTACAAAATTCAAATGCCGACATTCCTATCGACTTCACACCACCGCCAATCTCAATAGACAGTACCTCATCAAAATCCTCGATTCTCCCCCTATCATCAGAAGAGAACACACCTTCCACACACACCTCCTTCTTTGTGCAGTCCGCATAAGTTATAATTGTATTCTTCATATAATGTGTAATTTATAGAAAAATGAGTAGGCGTCCATTTACAGCCCTATTTGCTCTTTTGCGAGCAAATACAGTTCTTCTGCAATCCACTGCAACCTTATGCCTGGCCAAACGATAGGTTCTGCCTTTGCTGCCACATTAAGGATAAAATCAGTCTTGGCCACTTGATGAAAACTGAACACAACATCAAATACTGTGACATAAAGACAGTTTTCAGTAGCATTGAAATAATATCTTACATTCTCGATATTATGCCGATTTGCAATAAATTCCATAATATCCACAGCCTTCCCCTTGATGAAGCCATAAGAGAGTTTCTTCTTATACTCCTTCATCTTAATCGCAGCATTCAGCAGATTGATAGCCGACATATAATAAAAAAGCCCTTTGGCATCATTCACCTTGAACGACTGCAGCACATCAACGGCTTCATTCACATACTGAGGGGCAATAGGACGACGAGGTTCACCCGCCCCAATACATTTATATAATTTTTCTAATATTTCAGATATTTTGCTCATAATAATACAAATGATTGTTTCTATTTTATCTTAATTTCCGGTTTCTTAATCCTAATCTCCGAATGCTCATCATCCTGGTTCACCATCGGAATATCGCCAAACTGACAGAGCTTATTCACCTCATTACTGATGTAATCGCTCAAGTCCGACACATTGTCCTTGTTCGCACCGAAGTTCAACAGATTCAGCACCGAACGCGATGATGACTCCACCACCACATCACAAGTCCTAAGTCCAGTCGCCACCACCTTAATCTTTATCGTCTCACTAAAAGGCGACAACCAAGCCCCATGACGAGCCTCCACGATGAACAAGTCCTCATTGCACTTCACACTCGAAAACTGCGTCCGCTTCTCAAACAAACGCTTTATTGCCGTATAAGTAGTACGTGCATTATGGTTGAAAGAAAGGGTTTGTTTTTCCATATTAAATATCACTCAATATTATCTTTTCACAAGCCTTATATTCTATTCTTAACAGTTGTTGATAGCATCCACCACCTAAAGTTGCGATTGGAAAGATTCATTCACCCATCCCACCATAAACGACGAGTATCCGAATCCCTTTGCCACGGCAAACAGCATCGCCATCAAAGGCACAAACGCCATCACCGACGAATATGTCAATGCAGGCACATTCCAATCCCACAGTCCCTTGGTATAGAACAAACGGCAAGCAATCCCCACCGTCTTCACCCAACGAACAAACATGTCAATCCAAGTCTCTTTCTTGTGAAACTTGGATTGACGAATGGTAGATACAATATGTGTAAATTTAATCATAGAAGACTAACTGCCATTACTATTCACTCAGCAACGGAGTTATCATTATTCCTTAGCACCCAACTTCAGATAATTAACAAACGTGGATGCAATAACTTCTGGCGTTAATTCCACTCCATTATCAATCAAATAATCCAAAGCTTCGCAATAAGCCCATCCCATGGCTGTGGTCAAAGTAGAAGCGGTCGCAGCAGATATTGCTCCACCAACAACAGAACCTGCACCAGGAATAAACTTAATCAAGTTGGTAACTATAGTTCTTCCAACAAATGTAGCCCCACTAACTCCAGCAGCTGAAGCCACGATAGTCGAAAGGAAACCCGAACTCAAGTCCAGTCCATAAGAACGACTGATAGAAGCAATCATTCCAATCTGAATTGGTGCCAAAATTGCGGCATCAGAAAAAGGTATAGGGGTTGCGCCAGCAGCGGCTGCAGCAGCTGCGGCAGCTGCAATAATCTTATTTACTGACTTTTTAGTAATCTTCTTATTTATTACTTGAGCCGCAGCGAATGCCTTTTTTGCAGCTTCAGGTACTAACTCGTAGGTCAGTTCCACTAATTTGTCAAGTCCGTGAGAAGGAACATCACCGATAGGAGTAGGATAAGGCAAAGCGAGCACACGTACAGAATGATTGATTACACCGTAATTATCATCCTTAACCTTATTATAAAATGTCGTATCAACACCAAATGCCTTTGTAAAGACAAGCACAACAGGTATATCTGCAGATATTTCCTTTACAAAATCTATCTCCGAAGACTCTATTCTTGCCCCTTCTTCGCTCACACAATACCACATTATATGGATATGTTCTTTTGCATTGCACGTCTTGCGCCTACCAATCTCTCTCTTCATTTCTTCTGTCATCTGGGCGTATGATTTCAATTCAAACCCCTTTGTATCAAATATATGATATAAAGAACCTTCCTTCGAATACTCTTTCATGAATTGGGTAACAGGTCTGCCAACACCAGTTTCTGCCATATCTTCACCAAACACAGCATTCAACAATGTACTTTTGCCAACACCAGTTTTGCCCGCAATTATAATATTCACCTGACCTAACTTTTCCATGGCATCTTCAATGATTTGCTTAATGTCAATATCCATAATAATTTTATCTTAATTACAGTAAAACAAAAAATGCTCTAACTACTTTTTACATCATTCCCGCCTATATCGCCACTTCCCTTTTCTGCACCAACAAACTATTCACAACGACGATCTTGTAGTTATCACCAACCATCTGTTCGAGGATCTTGGTGATAGAGTTGGCGGCATTTTGCTTGGCTGCGTTGAGGTTCTGCTCGGAGCAGAAGGACTTGCGGATTTTTCCTTTGGCACGAGTGCCGACAGGAGTATGATCAAAATTGCGCCAGAAGTCATTATCATCAGCAATCACTTCTTCATACTTGTTAAAGGCGACATATTCAGGTTCCGGAATCTCGACATATACCGTATTGTCATCATCATTCTTGATATACTTCACGCTATCGAGCTGAATCTGATAGAAGCATTCTTGTTTTTCGATTACGATGAGCTTACGGTCATTATTACCAAAAAACGAAGATATCCCGCCCTTCTTCTGCTGCTCAACAGCAAAATCCTCCATATATGCAGAGCAGACGTAAAGAACCGACATATCCTTCACATCCAGTGTCTGAATCATCGAAGACTCAATTTCTATTCGAGGACCAGTATCTTTAGTAACCAATTCAAGCCCTTTTTTCAAAAGTTGCTTTCCATCCTCCACCAAACCGCTAAACTGCCATAAGGCGATAGGTACAGCGATGATAGCAACAATGATTATTGCCAACCATATTTTACCCGGTTTCAATCCAAACATACCAATTCCTCCCTACTTTTTATCATTAATACTAACAATATTCACAATCTTATACTGATTATCCATCTTGAGTAGGATATTCTCAAGCAGTTGTTTAGCATTCTGCTCCACCTGCTTGGCATTCTCCATTTCGGGCAAGTCCTTAATTGCCTGCTCATATTCCTTCTGCAAAACTTTCTGGATCTGCCCATTTGTAGGTTTCTCACAGAAACCCGTAGTGATGAACTGCATTTGCTTATACGACTTACTATTATCATATCCATCAGCAATCATCTTTGGTTCTGGCAGATAAACCCAAACCTCAGTGCAATCATCCGACACCTTCACATTATCAGCCGTAAAATCAGTGAGATCATAACCATACTGTACTTTCATTTCGAAAGGCACCACGACCACCGCATTTCCCACACGATCGATGCTCCAAGTCTTTGGATTGAGCGAAATATTACCATTGTCATACTTGAATCTGACAATCTTGCGATAACGGATTTCGGAAGTGACCAACGATGAACAACTCTTTATCTTGCTAATAATGTCAGCCTTATGCTCCTTTGGTTCCTTTGGATTCTTCGTACACGAGCAAATGCACAAGCCCAACATAATTGCCCACAGAAAAGCGGCAATTCGGACATTTCCTTTGGTTTGAATCTTATCTTTCATTATTTTCATATTTCGTTGGCAAATATATGTATTTTCATCTTATCCACAAAACATAATCACATTTTTTAAGAAAAAACAAATGCTTTTGCCATATTTGTATTTTCTACGCCCCATAATTTTGTAATTTCACATAAAAGGCATATCTTTGCAGGCGATAGAAATAATTATCCATTCCTTAAAACTTAGACGAAAATGAAACTATCCAGAATTTTATCGGTTGCCATTGTGGCAGTGGCTATCGCATTAGGCGTTGTATCGTGCACATCGAAGGAGGATGCAACAATCGCAAAACTTAACGACCTCGTTGAGAAAGTAGAGAAAACTGAAAGCATTAAAGATATCGACTGGGATGAACTCAACAGCGATTTGGCGGAAATCCAGGAGGAAGCCAAAGAATGCAAGTTCACCCAAGAGCAGCAAGCAAAGTTCTTCGAACTCTCCGGTAAACTCCAGGGCGTAATCATCAAGCGGGGTGTTAATGGTCTGACAAACGTCATGAAGAACTTGGGCAAGGCTTCTGAAGGCATGGTGAAAGGCATGACTGAAGGTCTCGATGGCCTTGAAGAAAGTATTGATAATATGGCCAATGAGTTGGAAAGCAGCATGGATGAGTTGGAAAACGCATTGGAAGAATAGTCAAATATCAACATAGCGAAATGAAAGCAGGACTCGAAGTAAATCGGGTCCTGCTTTAGTTATGTTTATCGGACAGTACAATTGTTATTCTACTGTGATTTTAATAGGTGAGGCAAGGTTGCGCGAACTGTTTCCGATATAGAGTTGGAACTTGCCTGGTTCCACTTGCCATTCGTGACGTTGAGGATTGAAGAAGGCAAGTGCATCACGAGTGAGAGTGATGGTTGCAGTCTTGGTCTCTCCTGGTTGGAGTTTCACTTTGGCAAACCCCTTTAGTTCACGAACCGGACGTGGGAGCGTGCTCTTTACATCGCTTACATAAAGTTGGACGACTTCCGAACCTTCCACCTTTCCAATATTAGTTACAGGTACACTAACAGTAACCGACTCGTTCATAACAGATGAAGAGACAGACGCCTTTCCTATCTTGAACTGCGTGTAACTGAGACCATGTCCGAATGGGAAGGTCGGGGTGAGTTTCTTCTTGTCCACATAACGATAGCCCACGAAGATGTCTTCGTTGTAGTTCTCGTCCCAAATATTTGAGTCTGCACGCTTTGTACCAGGATATTCGCCTTCAGCATGAGCACCACACTGTTCGAGAGTCGAATACCAAGTGTATGGAAGATGGCCTGATGGGTTGACATCACCGCTGAGAACATCAGCAATGCTATGACCAGCCTCACTACCCAAGAACCAACACTGAAGGACAGAAGGTACACGACTGACCCAAGGCATCTGATATGCATTTCCACTTATTGAGACAACCACAAGATTCTTGTTTGCCGATGCAAGTGCTTCGATAAGTGCATCTTGACCATAAGGCAAAGAATATGAGAGGCGGTCGGCACCTTCGCAATCTTGGTTCCATTTCTTGTTGAGACCACCAATGAAGATGACATAATCTGCCTTGCGAGCAGCAGCCACAGCTTCGTTGATGAGTTCGGAAGGAGTACGATTGTCTTCGAGGTTCTGCCCTGTGATGACACCATCATACTCGCCTGTAGTATCACCTACATAACCACGGCAGAAGGTGATGTCAAAGTCCTTGGAGAAGCGTTCGCGAATGCCATCGAGAGGAGTTGTCTCGTGCTGAACCTTGAGGTTGGAAGAACCACCACCGACGGTTAGCATTTTGATGGCATTTTCGCCTACTATGAGGAGGGATGGGCGACGAGATGAATCTCGCCGAACGGGGGCTGAGAGATCTCGGTGAACGGTGGCTGAGAGCGGGAGGAGCCCCCTGTCGTTCTTGAGGAGGACAATGCCTTCGGCTCCAATCTTGCGAGCTGCGGCATAGTGTTCATCGGAGCAGAATGAGCCATAGCCTCGCTTTCCAGACATTGAGGTGCGGAACACAAAACGGAGAATGCGGCGAACCTTGTCGTTCAGTCCTTCAACCGAGTATTTGCCTTCTTTGAGTCCTTTGAGATAAGGGAGTGCAAGGTAATAGCTGTCGTATGCATTCTTGGTGCCTGTTGAGAGGCCGTCTGTCCCTGTTCCAAACTCCATATCGAGTCCGTTGTTAGCAGCCTCTTCAGTGCTATGAACTGCGCCCCAATCACTTACGGCAACACCATCAAACTTCCATTCGCCCTTGAGGATATCGAGAAGAAGTCGCTTGTTGTGTCCGCATTGCTGATTTTCGAAGAGATTGTACGAAGGCATGATGCCGATGGTCTTTGCCTCCTGAACAGCAGCCTTGAAGGCAGGAAGATAAATCTCGTAGAGGGCACGATCGGAGAGAATCACATTTGTGGAATAGCGTTCGTGCTCCTGATTGTTCAAGGCAAAATGCTTGACACATGCCGCAACACCTTTCGACTGCAATCCCTCGATATAAGGAACCACTATGCGAGAAGCGAGATAAGGATCTTCGCCCATATACTCGAAGTTGCGACCGTTGAGAGGAGTACGATTGATGTTGACACCAGGTCCGAGCATCATCGTCTTGCCACGATAAACCGCCTCTTCGCCCAAACTGCCACCATAAAGTATGCCGAGTTGTGGATCCCACGAAGCTGCAAGACAAGTGAGAGCGGGGAAGCACACACATGAGTCGTTGGTCCAACCCGCCTGTTTCCACTCGTCCCATAGCACTTCAGGGCGAACTCCATGAGGGCCATCGCTCATCCACACATCAGGGATGCCGAGACGAGGAACTCCAGCAGATGAGAACTTGCTCTGCGCATGAGTCATCTTGACTTTCTCCTCAAGAGTCATTCGAGACAAAGCATCTTCCACTCTTTCTTCGAGAGGAGCGTTAATGTCAAGATAGAGACCCTCCCCAGCCCTCCCTATAGGGAGGGAGTTGGTTTGTGACTGACTCGTTAGAAAGCCAAGGGTTAACAATATAGAAATGTATATTCTTTTCATAATAAGAATCATTTTCCCCCAAGTTTATCTTAGTAACTACTCTCCTCCCTATAGGGAGGGGCAGGGGGGTGGGTCTTTTACTTTTGGAAGACTCTCACATAATCCACTTCCATCGTAACAGGAAGAGCACTATCATCCACTCCCTTGTAACCGCCCCAGTCGCCTCCCCAAGCAAGGTTGAGGATTGGGTAGAATGCTACATGGAATGGCCATGTGTCATCATTGTTCTTCTTGTCGTTGGTGAAAGTGAGCTGCTTCTTGCCATCAACATAAGTCTGGATATAGTTTTCGGTCCATTCGAGAGTGTAAGTATGGAAATCATCCTCTGCACCCTTACAAGTCATGCTGCTTGTCTTCTGCGTGTTGTTAGGATGATTGTAAGCGGTACAATGGATTGAAGAGGAAACCACGTTAGGATCTGCTCCCACCTCTTCCATAATATCAATCTCACCACAATGAGGCCAACCAGTATAAACGACAGGCATCATCCACCAAGCAGGCCATGTACCCTTGCCCTTAGGCAGTTTGATGCGAGCCTCGAATACTCCATAGAGGAATCCCTTGGACTTATTGCCATAAACACGACCGGAATAAACCTTTCCATTCTCCTTGAAGCAATTGATGCGAAGCACACCGCCCACCACTTCTGTCACTTTCTTACCCTCAGGCGAAATAGTGTTGACATAGTTCTGGAGTTCGTTGTTCACCCAACCCTGCTTCTGCACTTCGTGAGTCCACTTTTGAGAGTCGAGTTTGCCATCAACATCAAATTCGTCGTTCCAAACAAGCGAATAACCTTCGATTGGAGAAACGATAGGACTTGGTGCCGGTTTCTCAGGAGACAACTGTGAGATGCTAACCGTAGAACGAGTTGTTCCAGACTTTATGGTCAATGCCGCAGTACGTGGAGCATCACCATATATAGTATTCTCCGCACAAGTGACACTAACTGTTGTCGTGCCGCTAAGACCGCTTGTAGGGGTAACAGTAACCCAATCAGCATCTGTGAAGACAGAGAACTCGCGATTGGTCTGCACATCAACCTTCTGCACTCCTCCCTGAATATCGAACGAGAGGGATGTTGGTGAACAATTGATGCTCACCTGAGCCGGAATGTCATCCTTTTCTTTGTCACCACAAGCTGCCAAAGTATAGCAGCATGTGGTGCAGAGAATTAGGAAAAAGATATATTTGATTATCTTCATTTCAAGTTGTTATTTATGTTCGCGAAGGATGATGTCGCCCACTTCAACCTCGCAATCTTCAGGATTGCCACCGAAGTCGAGAACGAGCTTTATCTTATCGATATCAAGACCTGCCATGCCTACAAAACGAATTGCCTTAGTCTCATAAGCTGTGAGGTCGTGACGATCGGCTGTGTAGAATACTTCATCATTGCCAACCATTGTGAGCTTGACTGTCACACCCTTCATATCCTTGTTTGGAGTGAGGAGTACCTGGAAGTCGTATGTCTTGCCGGCACTTGTGGCGATTTCAGTCTCGGTAGT
>DCIW01000160.1 GCA_002317225.1 Prevotellaceae bacterium UBA1716
AGATTATCCTCAAGAAGACTATGCCATCGCTCTATCAGGCACTTGGCGTATTCCTCCCACTCATCACTACCAACTGCTGTATTCTTGGTGTTGCCATCCTCGTTATCCAGAAGGACTACAACCTCCTCGAAGGTGTCATCTACGCACTCTCTACAGGTATCGGTTTCCTTCTCGCAATGGTACTCTTCGCTGGTCTCCGCGAACAGCTTGACCTTGTAAACGTACCAAAGTCATTCCAGGGTGTGCCAATCGCACTCGTCACTGCAGCCCTCCTTGCAATGGCATTCATGGGCTTCAGCGGTGTAGATGGTGGTCTCAAGATTCTCTTCGGACTCGAATAAAAGAGCCCCATATATAAACAATGAAAAAGCGGAATCCAATTGATGGGTTCCGCCTTTTTTATTGTTGTTTGCAGCTTTATTATCGTTGCCTTGTTATATGCTTGCTAATACTGCTTTATATACTTTTTCCCGCTTTTAAGTATTATGCCTTTATAAGAATCGTTTACTCGCTGACCTTTGAGATTATAGATGAAATCGCTTGAATCATTATTGATGGATATCTTATTGATATTTATAGGCAGCTCAACTTGGGAAATTCCTGTATTGAAAATTCTGCGTTTGTTTACGTCCTCATCAAATTCGTGAACAAAAGCAATGACTTTAATGTTTCCGATATTGTAGTCAGATGGAATATCGAAATGATATGCCTGCTCGTATGTGTCATCGGACCAATTGATTTTGTCACCCCAAATATTACTAACAACATTGCGAATCGCGTTGTGGTGGAAACTGATGCTATTATTGTTGTAACTCTTTTGGCGTTTTGAAGGAATGCTGTCTTCGACTATGAATACGGTAAGTCTTGGGTTTGGGCATTGAATATCAAAATCTGAAGATTTCTGTACATTGACATTTATATTTAATGCACCTTCAGCATATGTGTTGTTTACGTCCACTTTTACAAAGCATGCTGATTGAATTGCTTGACCTAAAATATCTTGGATGTCGCTTATTTCAGGGATACTGAACGCTGCATAGTTTTCATCCGAATACTTTTGGTTTCGATTGATCATCCAGGCAGGAGCAAAGGTGCTGCCTCCAAATAGTGCTGTGTACTCCGTACTTTCGTCGATTGTCAACCAATCCACACCATATCCCTCGTGATGACAAATCCAGATAACATCGTCTGAATAATTTGATTCTTGGATTGCTGTCTGAATACGATATGCTCCGTAAGGACACCATCCGCAACTCTCAGACGTGAATTCTTCGAGAAGAACTGTCTGCTTTGCGAAACTCTCTTCATAAATACCATACTGCAATTCTTTGCTGTTGTCAGCAAGACTCTCATCTTCGGTATTATCCGCAAAAGATACACTTACAGTTATAGGGAGTGCTTGGCTTGTTTTATCAGTCAAAAGAGAGATGAAAGTGAGTTCAAAATTCTCACTCTTTCCCGATGCTAAATCAGTGTCTACTGTATGGGTCTTTTTTGTACCATTTACCGTATATGTTATCACATAGCCCTTTGCATCATTCTTTCCGTTGTTCTGGACTGTACCACGAATATATACGACGTCGCCCGTCTTTACCATATTATCTTTCAATCTGCAAGATGTGATTGCAAGGTCGTTGTCGAATCGTTCATCATCAGGATTGTCGGGGATGTCAAATCGTTGAACTACTATCTCCGAACAACGTTCTTCTCCATTAACCGTATATACACTCTGAATGCCGATTGATGTGATGTCTTTCTGCTCAAAGTAGAGGTAAATGTAATGAAGTTGGTCGTATGTGAAGAAATCGTATCCTTCGGCAAAGGTTGCAGGCACATCTGTCATCTCTTCTTTAAGGTTGAGATAGACGGAAGGTTTGAATGTGTAGAGTTCGTCGTTTATATAGACACGATATTTCAGATAGTCGGTGTTGATATAGTTGCTGTCTACATCAAGCGATGGAATTACGAAACTCATATAGTTGTAACTCATCACAGATGTCACTTCGCTATCGAGTTTCACGCTTCGCCAAATAGGATTGATTGGTGTGGCAGGTGCATCTCCAGGATAAACTGTGAGCGATGGATTGCTGATATAATCCATGCACAAATCCATTCCATCAAGGTAATCTGCACAGAAAACAGTTGAACGTTTGTCGCCTGTATAGGTGGAAGTGATGGTTCGTGAGTCTTCATCATACAAAAGTCTGCTTCCTGATGTTGGGAGGAAATCGACGATTGAACCGTTTTCGATAACAGGATCGCAGAAACTATAATAATAAACGAATGCGCTATCAGTTATCAATTGGCCGCTCTCGACTTCTATTTGTGAACCGTTCAAAACACCCTTCACATAAGCGTCAGGTGCAGAAGTGGAAAGTTGCATGAAGAGTTCGTTTCCGCTCTTCTTTACATTCACCTTCTTCTTATATATGTTTCCGTAACTATTTGTGAATGAATAGACATACTCTACAGGTGCAACATCTGAAGGTGCTTGAAGGAATTCTTTCTTCTCAAGTCGCATGTTATGGTCTATGTCCAAAGATAAATTGCCTTGCGATGTGTTTGAAATGAACACATAACCACATGCTGCCTGGAATGTTCCTTCGGGATAAATGGGTTGGACAAGGCTATCTCCACGCTGAATGAGCGTGTAATAATCTTGTGGATCCAAGTTGCCTGTAGCATCCGAATATAGCATCGAAACAAAGTAGACAAGGTATTTGTTACGATAATATGCAAGTGGTTGTCCGATTGGAACATTGATGATTGTATCACCTTTATGTATTCCAACTTCGAGGCTATCCTTATCCATCACCTTCTTTTCTCCTGCAACCCATGTTGCAACTCCAAGCGACTTGGTGAGATGCTTGAAATAGACGGTCTTTCCATCTTCGGCATAACGAACTTGGGATAGAAGACTTTGCGCCTGAACATACTTGGAATTTGTCTGGTCGTAACTGTAAAGCGACATGACATAGTTCTTCTCAACGCCTTCGGGTGAGAAGATGAATTCGGGTTCTTCAGCATTCGCATCTTGCACCTTATTAATATTATTGAGTTTTGTTGCAATCGAACGAGTAGGGAAGTGCATTAGTTCTTGAACCGATGTCGTTGGTTTGAAAGGCTTTTGATGAAGCGACTTCTGGCAAAGTTCTCTGTATGCTTGTTGGTTGTTTTGTCCTAAACAAGTTAGGATCTGCAGAATCAAAATTAGAAATGTGTATATTCTCTTCATAGTTTGTATATAGTTACAATTCGATTGCAAAGGTAATGCTTTTTTTGATATATAGCAAGAGTTAATACAAAAATCCCTATCTGCCAGGATAGACAGATAGGGAAATAAGAGAGATTATGTGTGTTGGGGATTACTTGATAGCAACACCATTTACATTGTACTTAACACCGTTGCGAACGATGATAATCTTACCATTCTGGAAGAACTTGCCGTTCTTGAGAGTAGAAGCAGCAATTGTATCAATTCCAGTCTCGAATGCGTTGATCTGTTCGCGGAGAGAAGCAACGAGAGCAGCGTCTGAATCGCCAACAGCCTTAATAGCAAAGCGGTTACCTGCGTCTGGAGTGCTCCAACCGTCAATTGTAATCTGACTGCTGCCACCCATGTTGAAGTGTGTGCCAGTAGAAGCATCGAGCATCAATGGATACTCAGAGTTGCCGCTTTCCTTAACAGTCCAGAGGCTTTCCTCAGCGAGAGATTCAGCGAGAGCAGCTTGAGTGCCGCTAACGAGCATCCACTTGTTTGCACCTACATTGTAAACGTAAACCTGACCTTCGAGAGTTTCAGACTTGAGGATGATGAACTGCTGGTTAGGGTTAGTTGCATCAGCATCTACAGCAGTTGGATTAACTGTTGTGCAGAGGTTTGTGCTTTCGCCGTCCCAGATAAGACCAGCACGCTGAGTTGTGAGAGTGTAAACTTTGCCATCAGCAAGGTCTGCCCATGTTGAAACAACATCTGTGTCAACCTCAGGAGCTTCACGCTTAAGAGTGATTACTTGATTATAGAAGTAGTCGTAACCATCGTAATAGATATCGAGCTTGTCGAGTGAGATTGTACCGTTACTATTGATTGTACCTACGATGTCTGCAGTTTCGCCATCTGCGCTACCGATTGTCCAATCGTAACCATCATAACTGAGGCTCTGGCCTGCAGGGATTGTGATTGTACCTGCTTCATAGTCAACAGTACCGTTGATTGATGAACCGCTGCCCAAGAGGTTAGCGATGACAACTGTGCCGTCTTCGTTTTCAGTGACAGTAACTACATTGTTGTTAACTGTGAAGTCTACCCATTCACTTCCGTAGTACATACCAGAAGTGTTTTCGTACCAAGTACCAGCAATAGAAGTTGCAGGAGGAGTTACAGGGTTGAGGAGTTCTTCTACGTACTCTTCAATACCATCCCACCATGCGATATTTACATAACCCCATGGCTGGCTACCATCGCTTTCGTAGAAGTAAGCAGAGATTGTAGCATAACCATTATCTGGGTCTGCACTTGCATAGCACTGCCAGTATGGATAAGCAAACTGCTGGTATGATTTACCGAAGTCGAAGTAACCGTAACCACCATTGTTGTAGTCAAGTTCAGCACCATTATAACTCAATGAAGCAAGAGTCTGGTCATCGTTAGCAACAAGCTTGATTACGTTGTGATAACCATTGCTATCCTGAGAGATAGTGATTTCGTTAGAACCAACAACACCTGAAACTGTTACAGCCTGACCAAGTGCGCTTTCGTAAAGACCTGACCAACCTTCAGCAGGAATTACATAACCAGTCTTTGTCCAAGTTTCTGGTTCTGGTTCTATTGACTCTTCCTTACCTACCATGAGGCTTGTAACTGTAGTGTTCGCCCAGTAAGCACCCTTAACACAGTGGAGGTGAGCATAACCGTAGTCTGCTACGATCTGAGCTACATCGATGATGTAAGTAGTAGTACCGTCACCATTGTCAACGATAGTCTGATACTTAGCAGTCTGGTCTGCATTGTTAGGAATATCAATCAAGTGATCAGGAGCCTGTCCATTATCAATATCACGGTTGAAGAGTGGACGTGGAGTGCCTTCAGATACTGTGATAGCAAGAACTGAACAGTCTGAGAGGTCTGCATATAGGTTCTTGTCTACGTTGCCATTACCATAAGGAAGACCACAAGATGTGTTGAGATCGTAAGCACCATAACCTGGGCCAACTACATTTGCGTTAGCACCACAATCGTCCCACTGCTTGAAGTCGTCGGCTGTGAGGTTATAGTAATTGAGTACTGGTTCTGGATCTGGAAGTTGAGTGTAGTAAACATCCTTATAAGAGAGCCATGAGATGTTGTTGTCTGCAGCAACGTTGAATGAAACAACGAGGTTACCTTCTTCGTCAGCTACACCCTGAGCATAAGCTTGGGTGAGGCGGAACTGTGTATCGCCAACCTGGCTACCAGCGCAAACATCAACAGCATCGCCTTCACCAGCCTGGAGTGTGATACCAGTAGCATCACCTTCAGCACCGTTCTTCATACGAACACGTGTCCATGCAGAAACTTCGTAAGTCTTACCAGCCTCAAGACCAGTGAGAGTAGTAGAGATTGTATTCTCACCAAGTGAGTTGCTATCACCTGTCCAATATTCGAAGAATGGAACGAGGAAGT
>DCIW01000096.1 GCA_002317225.1 Prevotellaceae bacterium UBA1716
CAGTTTATGCACAAGTTGACATCACTTCTCAATACATGGCAAACCCTTCGTTTGAAAACGATGATATCAGTTCTTTGACGAAAGATGGCACTCGTGGAGCTTATACTGCAAAAGCTGTAGTTGGCTGGACATTGAGTGGCGGTTATGGTGTGAGCGACATTATGACTTCGGCTGCTACGGCCACAGATAATAATTTTGGTGCTCCAGGCAATCCGTCTGATGGTTCGCAGATGTATTATATCCGAAATGCTTGGTCTGCATCAACTGCTACTCTCCTTCAAAGCGTTAAATTGCCAAAGGGCAAATATCGTTTGGCGGTAGATAATAAATGTGTGACTGCGTCAAGTCATTCTGCATATATTGTGGCAGGAGATAATAACACGTCTCTTACATTCAATAGTTCGCTTCCTACGCAATGGGCAACAACAAATGTGGATTTTGAACTTTCTGCTGAAACGTCTATAAAAGTTGGACTGAAGGTAGTGTTTGGTAGTGGTTCGGGTGCTTCGGTGCTTGTTGACAACTTCCGACTTTACAATATGGATAATTATGTGGAGCCAGAAGATCCTACTGAGTCGGCGGTCACTTCATTTACTGAAGGAGTAATTACAAATGCATTTGTTCCTGAAGCAAAGATGAAGGATGACCTTCTGCAGATGTTGGCAGACTTCTCTGTTTATATGGTGAATGACTGGAACCAATGTTCTGCACCAAATAGTATCAATGAATCATGTGGTTTCTTCAAAGGTGAGAATTCTGGAGCAAATGACGAAAGGGGAGTGCGTCCAAATGCCGACCTTTCGATGATTTGTGCTTTCCTTGTGAAATATGGAAAACCAGCAGGAGTTGCACTTCCTTCAGGAGTCACTTGGGCAAAACTTGAGGAGTTGGCAATGAAGTCGCTTGTCTTTGCTTATTCAACTCATAAGGCAAACAAGCTCAAAGTCTGCTCGGGCAATAATTATTGGGGAAGCACATCTACAAGTGATGCTGTGTGGGAGTCGTCTTTGTGGGCAATGTCGGTTGCTTATTCTGCTTATTTCCAATGGGATAAACTCTCTGATGCGCAGAAGAATTATATATATTCTTTGCTTAAAGCAGAATGTAATTACGAACTTAATCGTTCGATTCCTACTGGTTATTCTGGTGATACAAAGGCAGAGGAGAATGGTTGGGAGGCAGATGTTCTTGCAGTAACACTTGGTCTTTTCCCAAATGATGAATTGGCACCAAAATGGTTTGACCGTCTTCGTGCTTTTGCCATCAATTCATATTCGCATACTAAAGATGCACAGAATACGAATGTGATTGATCCGGAATACGACAATAAGACCGTGGCAGATTATTATCAGGGACAAAACCTTTATGATGATTATTCATTGCAAAACCATAATCTCTTCCATACTTCATATCAAAATGTTGTAATGCAAGAACTTGGTGAGGCTGCACTTGCATTGAAGATGTTCCAACTTGGACTTTATGGCGAAGAAAAATGGAAGACAAATGCTTTGATGCACAACAATCAGGAAGTGCAAGATTCAATATTGAATTGGCTTGCTCTTGCTGATGGAGAATTGGCTATGCCAAACGGTAACGACTGGAGCCTTTTCCTTTATGACCAAATCACAAGTTATTCGACTCAAGCTTGTTTCCAAAAGGATGCAAATGCTTTGATGCTTGAAAACCTTGCTTACAAATACATCAAGGCACGACAAAAGACTACAACTGACGGTTCGTGGTTGCTTCGTGCTGATGTTGGTGCTCGCCGAATGGGTGTTGAAGCGCATAGAGTTATGATGACATATCTTATGCATGATGTACTTTCAACTGCTGATGTGACTCCAACTGCTTGGGACGATTTCAACAAGAATTATTCTCAAGCAAAGATGATTCCTTGTCAGAATATTGTACGAGCAGCAACTGACGACCGCTTCACTTGTTTCTCTTGGAGCAATGGTTTGAAGTCGTACACTGGTTATTTTGCAGCAAATAGTGCTGACAAGAATAAGATTGTGGTTCCTTATCGTGCAAACAACACCGGAAATATTACTGGTTGGTACGAAGTGAGCGGTAAGAGTACGAATGCCACTCCAGTGGTTAGTGGTGTTTACAAGTTGAAAGGTAATGGTTATGTGATGAATGGTGAATTGAATGTAAACGATGCAACTCTCAATAACCGCTTTGCCATCTATTCAACACCAAGCAATGCAATCATCTATCTTGATTATGTCACAGCAAACGCTTCCGCAACTATAACTGCAGAGAAAGGTGGACTTCTCGCTATCTCTACCGACGAACTCACAAAGCTCGCGCGTACATTATATTATAATAAGGAAAACAACATTGCACATAAACAACTTGATGGCTCTACATTCACTCGTTTTGATAGCGAATGGATGAATATCGACAACGAACTTGGTATAGTTTCAGTTGGTAATGGAAAGCAATTTGCTTTTGGCGATCGTGGTGCAAACAACTCGATTTATACAAGCAAACTTTACCCAATGTATAGCAACACTTCACGATCTGTAAAGAGTGGGGAAGTGGTAGATGCCCGCAATCTTGTGTATTATAGCAATGTGTCAGCGGATAATACTCGTGAATATGCATCTCGTCTTGTTTCTCTCAAATCAATACTTCCTCAAGGTTGGAATGGTGTGATAGCAGATGATAAAGATGGCAAGTATATTCTTGTGTCAAACTTCAAGGGTGAAGACAAGGCAGAAATCAAAGATTTGTCGCTTGATGAAGGAGCTCCTGTCTTCTATGAACAAACATATATAATTGACGGAAAGGCTAATGTGACTCTTAACGTTCATCAGAATAATAGCATCGGAATGCCAATTAAGGTTTATGTTGACGGCACTAATGTTCTTGCACAACTTATTGATGATGAGTCATGTTACGTTACTCCTTCTGAAAATGTATCAGTAAAGGTTACAATTGGCAATAGTTCTCTTTCGGATGTTTCTTTGCGCAAGGGAATGACATATAAGTTTTATCTAAATGGTAGTGAGGTATGCGTTCAGAACGCGTCCATTCCCTTCGTCTCAGAAGAAGATTGTTCGGGCTGGATTATCAACCCTTCGTTCGATGGCTTGTCAGCATACGGCTGGACAGGTTCGCCAACAGTAAATTACGATTGTGCAGAGAAGTATAATTGCACGTTTGATGTTTATCAGATAATCAAAGGACTTCCTGCAGGTTCATATCTTCTCTCTTGCAATGGTTTCTATCGTGATGGCAGTAGTAGCAATGCTGTGTCACATAAGAAGTCTGGCGCAGAGAAACTTAACGCAGTACTTTATGCAAATTCCACTTCCACTCCTCTTGCAAGCATACTTGATGATGCTGACGCAAAAGGGAATGTTGGTGTGAGCACTTCGTATGGATACATTCCAAATACGATGGAGCAGTCTTCGTTGTATTTCCATGATGGATTGTACGAAAACCACTTGTTGTTTAAGGTTGAAAATGATAACGAAGATGTGCGAATTGGCATAAAGAAGACTGTATCAAACACAAACGACTGGACTATCTTTGACAATTTCAAACTCGTTCGTATCAATGGTGATATTATTTGCGACGGAAGAGTTAGTACCATTGATTTGGTTAATCTTATCGAGGCTCTCAAGAGTGGGATAGACTTGTCTTGCTTCTATGACGTGAATCGTGACGGTAAGGTTAATATTGCTGATATTAAGGCACTCGTTGATATCCAATTATACGAGTAAGTACATATTTTTTGTAAATCGAAATGCGAATATGCAAAAAAATAAGTTTGTATACTAAAATATTCCTAAATATTCACTAACTTTGCACCGATTATGGCTTGTTGTGGTCATAATCGGCGTATCTTATTATCGATAATAATAACAAAAATCATTACTGTTACCATCAGTTCTTTCGAAAATAAATGGTTAATGGTAAATGATTAAATGGTAAATATATTTATGAACGTTTCTTATAAATGGCTTAAAGAATATGTCGACTTCGACATGAGCGCAGAAGAAGTTGGCAAAGCCCTTACAAGCATTGGTCTCGAGGTTGAGGCAGTTGAAGAGGTTCAGTCTATCAAAGGTGGCCTCGAAGGACTTGTAGTTGGCAAAGTGCTTACTTGCGAACCACATCCAAACTCTGACCACATGCACATCACTACAGTTGACGAGGGAAATGGTGTCATCCAGCAGATTGTCTGCGGTGCTCCAAACGTGGCAGCAGGACAGAAGGTTATCGTTGCACAACTCGGTTGCAAGCT
Source organism: Prevotellaceae bacterium UBA1716 (assembly GCA_002317225.1). GTDB lineage: Bacteria > Bacteroidota > Bacteroidia > Bacteroidales > Bacteroidaceae > Minthosoma. The sequence goes on from DCIW01000096.1 coordinate 4,259, forward strand.
CTATGATGGCGACCAGGTGTTCACTATCAAGAAGTCAAAGCTTCGTGGTGTTGAGAGCAACGGTATGATTTGTGCTGAAGATGAAATCGGTATCGGTACTTCACACGATGGTATCATCGTTCTTCCTGAAGATGCAGTAGTTGGTACTCCTGCCGCTAAATATTATGGAATAGAGAGCGATTGGATTATTGAAGTAGATATCACTCCTAACCATTCTGATGCAACATCTCATTGGGGTGTGGCACGCGACTTCTACGCTTATCTCCGTCAGCATGGTTATGAGACTTCTCTCCATCGCCCATCTGTTGATGATTTCAAGGTTCAGTCTAACGCACTTCCAATCGAAGTGGAGGTAGAGGCAACTGAAGCATGTCCTCGCTATTGTGCAGTGTCAGTTCGTAATTGCGAGGTAAAGGAATCACCAAAGTGGCTCAAGGATAAGCTCACAACTATCGGACTTCGTCCAATCAACAATATTGTCGACATCACTAACTACATCATGATGGCTTACGGCCAGCCACTCCACTGTTTTGATGCAGATATGATTAAGGGTGGTAAGGTTGTTGTAAAGACAATGCCTGAAGGTACTCCATTCATCACTCTCGATGGTGAGGAGCATAAGCTTTCTGACCGTGACCTTGCAATCTGCAACACAGAAGATGCTATGTGTATCGCTGGTGTGTTCGGTGGAAAGGGTAGTGGTACATACGAGACAACTAAGAACGTTCTTTTCGAATCTGCTTACTTCCATCCAACATGGATTCGTAAGTCTGCTCGTCGTCATGGTCTTCAGACTGATGCAAGTTTCCGTTTCGAACGTGGTATCGATCCTGCAGGCCAGATTTATGCTATCAAGCAAGCTGCTCTTCTTGCTCAGGAACTTGCTGGTGGCGAAATATCAATGGAGATTGTTGATGTTAAGAGTGATACTCTTCCACAAGATGCAATTATCGATGTAGAATATAAGTATGTTGCTGACCTTATCGGTAAGGAACTCCCTATCACTACTCAGCACTCAATCCTTAAGGACCTTGGTTTCAAGATTCTTTCTTCTAATAGCACAATGATGGAACTTCAGGCTCCAGCATTCCGTGTAGACATCAAGCGTCCATGTGATGTAGTTGAGGAAATCCTCCGCATCTATGGATACAACAATATTCCAATTCCTTCTCAGCTCAAGTCTTCGCTCACAACTAAGGGTGAACTCGACAAGAGCAATAAGCTTC
>DCIW01000154.1 GCA_002317225.1 Prevotellaceae bacterium UBA1716
CCATTAAGAATAGCTACTACACGGGTTCAACGCAGTTGGTGGGTAATGATGGAAATAGACGTACAAGCCTTACCAGTGTGACAGAAAAGACTTCAGAAATCTCTTGGGAAACCGTATGTACTGCCCTCAACCCAACTTCTGGTTCTGTTGGCAACTGGAAGATTGTTGATGGTCAAGAATATCCAATCCCAATGTTCGTAGACCTCAGTCATGAGCATGACTACAACAAGTATGGATATTGTACAATATGTAATGAGGCAGAGCCTATTGGCAATCCTATTCTTGATTCTGAAGATGGTAAATCCTATTATCACATCGACCATCTCGCTGACTTGGTGACCTTCCGCAGAATGGTAGCTGCAGCTACAAAGGGTACTGAGTTTAATGCTAAGGTGACCGCAGATATTGATGTTACAGGCTTGCCACTTGAATGGACAGACCTCATCGGTGATCACGATCATCCATATTGTGGTACATTCGATGGTCAGGGACACTCGTTCAAGGGACTTAATGCTACATCAGACAAACGATATGTGGGAGTCTTTGAGTGTGTGGGTATCAAAGATACAGATGCAACTAAAGCCAAGGCTGGTATCATTAAGAACTTCTCTGTATCAGGTAAGCTTACTGCCACCTATTTCAGCACTTGGAATTCTAACACTCCGCTTTGTATGGGTGTGATTGGTGAAATCTATAATGGTGTGGTGGAGAATGTTCACTCTTCTGTTGATTTCTACTGCACAAGTGGCACACGAGCTCATATCGGTGGTGTTGTAGGCGGTACGCTTCATAATTCTACCGATGCAGGAACAATCGTAATCAAGAACTGCTCGTACACTGGCAATATTGATGTAAATGCCAGCGACAATATCGGTGGTATCGTGGGATATGCTCAGCATAAAACATGGATATCAAATACACTGTTTGCAGGAAGCATCAACCAAAATTGGACACGCAATGCTAATGAAGAGTATGGCGGTTCTGGTGATGCTCAAGGTCCTATAAGTACATATATCGGTGGTGTGTTAGGATATTGTAATTCAGAGTCGAATGGTGTTAAGAATTCTATTATCCTTGGTGAAATGAATTCTAACCTGACCGATTTCTTGACAGATGCAATGACTCGTCATAAGAATAATATGAATATCTGTGTGGGCTTTGATGGTTCGATTTCTTCTAGCTATGAGAACTATCACGGCAACTACATCACACCAGAGATGAAGACGAAGTATCATCAGCTGCCATCTAAGCTGTTCTCAGGTACTGCCAGCGTATATGAAGCAATAGAATTTGCATCAGGTATCGTTTGTGCTAAGCTTAATGCTGATAAATCGGCAGAGAATAATCCTTGGGGACAGATTCTTGGTTATCAAGTAGGTCCAAACAAGGATCCTAACTCTCCTGCTCAGCCTTATCCTTTCCCTGGATATACTGATCCAAACAAGACAAGTTATAAGGTGGTTCAAACTGTGAACGCAGACTGGAATGCAAAATCTGATGAAGAGAAGGCCGCTGATCCAAAGAAGTACGACTACACTGCCGACTACTACTTCTTCGATGACTTTGGCGATACAACTCCAATGCCTTCGGATGCTGCAAGTATGAAGGTGAAGAGAATCAAGTACACACGTGCCGGTAAGTACATGAAGGCTGATGATGTAAAGGGCAATATGACCGGCTTTATTTCTGTTTGCATGCCATTCAATATTGCAGATTCTCGATTAAAATTGAACTCGGATTGGGCAGTTAGAACATTCAATAAAGTAAGCGACACTCCAGATTCCGAAGGCAAGTATGAGGTTACATTTAATGTGATTTACCATAATGACATCGCTGCTGGCGTACCTTACTTCATTCAGTTGGATGAGGCTTCTAAAGAAAAAGCTTGGGAGATTGATTGTACTGATGCAAAAAATCCATTCGAACTGGTTCTTAAACCTGAAAATCCTACTGTTGGCATTCTTGGCTCATTTGATACGGAGAAGTGTCCTGTTTGGTCTGCAGAATATCCTGTTTATAAGCTTAAACCAGATGGTGTTACTTTGGTTAGAACTACTTCAAGTAGTAATTGCTACCCATATCGTTGTTATCTTGCATTGCCAAAGGAAACGACATCACAAGCTAAGACATATTATATTAGTTTCGATGATGAAGTTCCTACAGATATAACATCTGTGAATACATACAACAATTTGCCGCTCTCTGAAGACTCTCCTCGATACAATGTAATGGGGCAGCGAGTACAGCAGAACGCTAAGGGAATAGTAATAGTTAATGGTAAAAAATACTATAATAAATAATGAAATATATGAAAGACATGAAGACTTATATTGCACCTGCTATTGTCTGGATGGAGATGGAAGATGAATTGCTTAGCAGTGGTACTGATACTACTACTTACAAGAGCGACATCATGACATTTTCTGAAGAAGAAGATGTGGATTATCGCCAATCAAAGTCGTTCACTGCCCCTGACGGTGATTCCAATTGGGATGACTTCGGTTTCTAACGAATACATTTGACCTATTTATATTAATAAGGTGAGTAACTACCATATTGCTCACCTTATTTTTCGCAACGAAAGTACGGAATAGATTGCCTTTCTGTATCCTTTTGCCCGATTCATTGCAATATATTTGATACTTGTTGAAAAGTCCATATCTTTGCAGCGTAATCAAAAAACAATGGCATTATGATAACAGCAATTATAGTTCTATTCCTTGTGTTCGCTTGCTTGGGAACATTTTTCAAGGTGTTGGGATTCGTTCTCGAAATCCTGTTCGATGGATGTTTGAATTCGCTCGGATGCCTCTTCTGGGTCTTCGTAATCCTCATGATTGCAATAATCATTTAAGTAGTAATAAACTTTAATACAATAAACAATTATGGCAAAGACAAATCAAAGTTCAGTAACCCCATCTGCACCTCTCTCAACTATCAAATGGTTGTTCATTACGTTCGTGGTAATCATAGCTGGTGCGCTCCTTCTCACTAAGTCTTGTACTGTAGTCGATTCGGGTGAGATTGGTATCAAGTTCCACAAGTGGTCATCATCAGCCGAGAACTATGGTGGTGTGGAAGGTACTTGTAAGGGTTGGGTGTTCTGCAACCCATTCACTACCGAAGTGTTCACCTACCCAACTTACATCCAGCGTAAGAATTACGAAGCCTTCAACGTGAATGCCAAGGATGCCTCGACCTTCCAGATGGACCCAACTATCGCCTACCGCATCAATCCGGAGAAGGCTTGCGACATCTTCGTGAAGTATCGTAAGGGTGTTGAAGATCTTGAGAATGGTTATATCCGCACTTGTATCTACGAGGCTTACCGCACATGTGCCAACCGCTATACATCAGACTCATTGATGTCATCGCGTGCTAACTTCGAGAATGATGTCCGCACCCGACTCGAGAAGTCGCTCCAGGCTGAAGGATTTATCGTTGAAGAGTTTACATCGCAGATTACTCCTCCTCAATCGCTCGCTCAGATGATCAACGAGAAGAATGCTGCAGTTCAGTCTGCCCTCAAGGCAAAGAACAAGGTTGCTGAAGCTCAAGCAAACGCTACAATCAAGATTGCTGAAGCCAAGGGTGCTGCCGAAGCGATGCAAATCAAGGCAGATGCCGAAGCCTACTACAACCGCACCATCGCAGCTTCCCTCTCTCCTATGATTGTTCAGGAAGACTGGATTGAGAAGTGGGACGGCAAACTCCCAACTGTAGCCTCAGGCAATGGTGGCATGATTCTCAACATGAGCGACCTGAAGAAATAAAAAAGCAAATATATTGATTGCTAAATCAAGAAAAAGTCGTACCTTTGTAAACGAATTCGTTCGCAAAGGGCGACTTTTTATTTTACCGGTAAGTTATGAAAAAGTTAATTCCATTATTCCTTATGCTCATCCTTGTGGTGGGATGCAAACCTTCGCAGAAGAACTCACTCTCTGAAGAGGGTGATTCGGTGGAGATGAAGTATTCGGCTTTGCTCAATATTCAGCAATGCGAAGGATATGTATATGTGCAGTTGACCGACCCTTGGGATTCGACTCGTGTTCTGCATTCGTATGTTCTTGTGGATAAGGATGTGGAATTGCCCGCACAATTGCCTGAGGGCGATGTGGTTCGCACTCCGCTTACAAATAGTGTGGTTTATACTTCGGTGCATTGTTCGCTCATCAACCAACTCGGTGCTTATGATGCTATAAAGGG
>DCIW01000090.1 GCA_002317225.1 Prevotellaceae bacterium UBA1716
AGATGCAAGTTCTTCATCGGTAGGCTCGTGTCCAGACTCGAGCATGTCGATGGTAGTTTCGAGGATTTTGTTGTTTGGATACATATTCAGGCTGTTTTAGTTGTTGGGGTGTTTTGTTGTTTGGACGTTTGGAGTCTGTCGCGCAGATGGGCAAGTGCTTTGACAATGTGCTTTTTTACTGTACTGGAACTTATATTGAGTTCATCTGCCACATCTGCATATTTTCGTCGAGAGAAGTAGCATGCTTTGAGTATGTACTGCGTTCGCTCGGGCAGTTCTTTGATTACTTCATGAATCTGTTGTAGTTTTTCTTCGCGGAGGTTTACCTCATCTTTGTCATCGACTGCGTTACCACTGATAATCTGGTAATAGACAGCATAGTTTTCGTAGGCTGCGTTCTTTCGTATTCGGTCTACACATTTGTTGTGGATGGTGCGATAGAGGAAGGCTCGCCACTTCTCCATTTCAATTTCTTCATGTCGCTTCCAGAGTTGCGCAAATGATTCGCTTACGAGGTCACGACATTCTTCTTCGTCTCCCAATATTTGGAAAGCGTAGGAATAGACGGCTGTGTACTGCTCCTTGAAGAGTTTTTCGAACTGTGCGACCATTAGTAAATCATAGATTTGAACAATAATGGATACAAAGATAGTGAAAAAATGGGAATTAGGAAGGAGGAAAGAAGAATTAATTGATTTCGTGGAGCTGGTTTCGTCGTATGCTACGCATAAAGTGTTTGAAAAAGTATAGGCCTCATATCACATGAAGCCTATACACGCATTGCCTTTTGAATGTGAATGATAGGCAAGTCCTAAATATTTTATTTATCAACTAATTCGTTATTATCTATCGAGTGGATATTTGATTACCTCTGCTTTATCTGCCTTCATGGTAGCACGATCGAGTTCCATACCGTCGAGGATGATTGATGCAGGATAGATAACAGACTGGTTTGTCTGGTCGTTGATGTTCATCACGTTCTCCTGAGCACTCACAGCAAGAATCTTCTCAAGTTGGGAGATTGTAGGGAGAGCCATGGCGTTAGTGACTACGATAGTCTTTTCGCCTGTCTTTACATTGATGCGATAGAGACAAAGACTCTGGCAGTTGACAGGATTGTCAATGATGTAAGCATATTCAAGTTTCTGCTTCTTAGCCAACTTGATGAGTTCCTTCTCCATATTCTTCTCTGCAGTAGTGCTTGCAGCCTGGATGTGGAGGGTTCCAACGCTTACAGTAGGCATAACCTGGTTAGGACTGTTGGTGAAGCGTGCACTTGCTGTGCTCTTCTCCGCAAACTCAGCAGGAGTGGTACGATTGAGCATCATCTTGAAAATACCCTTCTCCACGATAGTCATCTCCTCAGGAGCTGTAATACCATCGGCATCAACTGTGTAGCGGCCGATAAGTCGTTGACCAGCGTAACTATCTTTGTTAGTGTAGTTCTTGATTGTGATGTTAGGATCGAGAACCTTCTTTCCGATTTTCTGTCCAAGCGACTTAGAATCTTGCTTGATATCCTGCTTTGCATAGAACTTACCAGCAACGAGGAGGTTCTGGGTGAAGACGTATGCAGCAGCCTGTCCTGTGTACATGATAGGCCCCTTATAGTATTCGTCCATTTCAGGAGCATTTGCCACAAGCATACACTTATCTGCAAAGTTACGAACCTGTGCTTTGAGTTCATCAAGAGATGGTAGGTCGGCCGTATTGTCAAGCTTGATGTCCATTCCATCACCAATCTTCACGTGATTAGCAGTATAATACTGAACCTTAACAGTGAGAGTGACCTTATCCTGAGGTTGCTTGAGCACTACATTCTCGCTTGTTACGCGATAAGTGTCGAGTTCGCTACCATTAATTTCAACTGTAGTATTGAGAAGTTTAGGATAATCCTTGAAGAGGAGAGAGAGTTCCTTGGCATACTGAGTGAGTTGTGCTTCGTTGATGTCGAATGCACGTTCACGCTGTTCAATGCTCTCAACTGGAGCAAGACGTTGCATGTCAGGAATCTTCTCGAGAACACCAGGAAGTGGATTGCTCTGCAAGTAATTGACCTTCTGTGCGTATGAATTTACTGCTCCAATGTATGCTGAATTTGTAGCACCCCAGAAAGCACGACGGAGAGAAGAATAATTGACTGTTTGGTTTGCACCGGCTCCAACCATAACAGGATAGTTAGGAAGGTCGCTGCAACGCTTGAAATCGCCAACTACCACATGAGCAGAGATATTAGTGTTCCAATCAGTAACTGTACTTTTCGTAATGCCTCCAAGTTCGCCAACGATATTCACATTGCGATAGCGATTTGTAATATAAGAAATGTAGAATGGTCGCTGAGCACCAGCTACGTAAAGACTATCAGTTGAACGCTTCAACTCATCCTTCATTGCGCGGATAATGACTTCATCGTCTGTGCCCTGAACATTATCTGTAAATGCTGGAGCAGAAAGAAGTGGAGGAATCTCCTGCGACTTCTGACGACGCTGAGTTTCAATCTGTGTAACGAAGATTGAAGGAGATGATGCAGTAACATTTACCCAACCTGATTCTGCACCACACTGACCAGTGAACACACTTGGGTCCTTGCCTGCAGCAGCGATATGGGAGAACATAGAAAGTGGAGTTCCGATAAGGTCAACACCACGAACCATCTCATCTGCACGTCCATCTACATAAATACGATAAACCTCTACAGGAGTGACATTGAAGGAGTTGAGACTACCACCTTCGCCTGTGAGTGTGTAACCACTTGTTACGGTCTTAAAATAATAACCATACTCTTTACCCTGCTTTTTTGCCTCTGCTATGAGCATCTGACGAAGTTGGGCATCAGTATTGGTCTGAGTAGATTCGACGATGAGATTCGACTGGCGAGATACTGGGTCGCAACCACTACTTGCACGACCATGCCCATTACTTACAGGGAAACCATCAAGAGGGACTCGGCTCATGAGGAATTCCTGAAGAATGCCATCCTTCACGTTCTGTACACGACGAGCCTTCACGCCTTCAGAATCATAGAGATAGTAACCGTTAAGGTCGGTACCTGCATAATGACGGAGTGTAGGGTCAGAGAACACATTGAAAGTCTTTGGAAGTACTGATTTGCCCACCATATTCTTGAATGTCTCACCACCTTCCTTTAGACGATGACCTTCGAGACGATGTCCGAAGATTTCGTGGAAGAACACACCACTTGCAGGACCAGAAAGAATAGCTGGGCCAGTGTATGGATTTGCAACAGGGGCATCCTTGAGAATACGGAGACGAGAAATGAGGTCGCGAGCTGTATCACGAAGAGTATTCACACTTGGAAGTGAATCGAGATTGTAAGCGAAGAAGTCCTGCATGAGTGGAAGATCCATACCATCGGCAGCAGTAAGACTTGCAGAAAGCATGATACGGGCAGAAACACGATTCTGAACCACTTCAGTACCATCTGTATTTACAAAATATACTCGTGAAGCACCATAAGTAAGGGTGATGGTACCATCCTTGAGTTCTGGAAACTCCTTGAACACAGCACTTGCTTCGTTGAGTCGCTTTTCCCATTCGGCACGATTGAGTTCATAGCCTTTGATAGGTTCTTCGTAGTATTTCTCAACTTTTGTGTCAGAGAAACAAGGAGCCTTGTCTTCTGCAGCAACACTTGTATTCGCCTTACTCTTAGTCTGTTCGTAGATAGCAGTAGCGAGGTTATAGCGATTGAGAGTTGCACTCCAGATGTTAGTGCGAACACCTTCGGAACTGAAATCATCGTAAGGGATAGTAGTTACAGTCGGTGTACGACCTTGCTGAGGGTCACCCTGAGTGGTGTACTTGAAGTTGTCGAG
>DCIW01000126.1 GCA_002317225.1 Prevotellaceae bacterium UBA1716
CCTATGTTCGGTGCAGGCGATGAAAATCCTGTTATCACAACTGGTTGGCAGAAAATCATCGACATGACTTGTCTTGATGCAGAATAACTGATTGAAGTTTTCTACGTATGTAATTACTATCTGTTTTTTAGTGAATAGTGAATAACGAATAGTGAATAATACTTTAAATCGGCTGCGCAAGAATAACCTATTTGCAAAACCTATTTTAAGTATTTAAGGTATTATTCACTATTCACTAAATCAATAAATTGCAAGATTGAGAAAACTCATTAACTTATATAATTAAAATAACAATGAAAAACCTCATTTCTCTTTTCCTTACCATAGCCCTCTGCGGAATTTCTGCAGAGAGCTATGCACAGGCAACCCTCTCGCTCAAGTTGAAGGGACTTGCTGACGGTGCCCAGCTTGAAATCAAGTATGCTGGTACTTACAATAGCGATGAACCTACAATCCAGACTACCACAGTGCAGAAGGGAAAGGCTCAGTTCGAAGTTCCTGCTGATGATCCTCGTGGTTACAGAATATCTGTTCCTAATACTTACGGCGGACTTATCGTAGCCCTTGCAAAGGGTGAGAAGGTAACTGTCACAGCAGACGTTAAGCAAGAAGGTAAAAATGCCGACTTCACAAATGTGGTTGTGAAGGGTTCACCAACCAACGACCTCTACTATGCAAAGCGTCCTGATCGTGATGCTATGAATGTGGCTTACGAGAAGTATCATTCTGACCATAAGGAGATTCTCGATAAGATGTCAAAGTATAAGCGTGGCGACGATGAGTATAAGGCTCTTGAGGCATCAGATGAGTATAAGGCTTTTGCGAAGGCTGAGCATGATTTCTTCCAGATGGTTGAGACAACTATGACTGATGCTATCAAAAACAACAGCGACAACTGGATGGGTCCATTCTTTATGCTCACCAACTACTCTTACCTTACTACTGATGCCAATCTCCCACAGTATCAGGCATTCACTAAGGAAGTGCAGGAGTCATTCTATGGTAAGATCGTGGCTGAGCATGTTGTTCCTATGTCTACTGAAGAACCTATGCCTAACTTCACATTCACAGACCATGCTACAGGCAAGAAGATGAACCTCTACGATATCTGCAAGCAGAACAAGTATGTGCTCATCGACTTCTGGGCATCATGGTGCAAGCCATGTCGTAAGGAAATTCCTAACTTCAAGTCACAGTATGAGCTCTACAAGGATAAGGGTTTCCAAGTAGTCTCAATCTCTGCTGATGCTAAGGAGGCAGACTGGCTCAAGGCGCTTGCTGAAGAGAATCTTGCATGGCCTAACGACCGTGATGGCGAACAGGGCATTTGTAAGCTCTTCAAGGTTCAGTTCTACCCAACAGTCTATCTACTTGACAAAGATGCCAAGGTTATCGTGAGCAACGATGAAGCCCGTGGCGAAAATCTCCAGGCAAAACTTGCTGAATTGTTCAAGTAATTAGTTGATAAATATTATTGTAATGGGGGGTGCTTGTGAAAGCGCTCCCTATCGTTGTTTTTAAATAAATGCAAATAAAAAGAATAAATAGTGGCTTTTTGCTATTGTTTTCTTCTTTTTTAACATTTTTATTGTAGCCTATTTGCTTATTCTTTGCGTATTAAATAAAGAATATGTATCTTTGTGTTCGAAAAAATAAAAACACTATAACTATGAAGAAATTTTTATCGGTTTTATTGGCGTTCCTTTGTCTTGGGGTGGCAAATGCTCAGTTTGCTAATCCTGTGAAGGTGACAACAAGCATTAAGGAAACAAGTGCTACGGAAGCAGTAATCACATTCCACGCTACAATTGATGGCGGTTGGCACATGTACTCAACTCAGGTGGTTCCTGATGGTCCTACTCCATGTACGTTGAATGTGGAGAAGATTTCGGGTGCAAAACTCGATGGTGCCCTCAAACCTGTAGGCACTCCAATCAAGCATTATGAAGATATGTTTGAGGCTGATGTGTACTATTTTGAGAAGTCTGCCACATTCACCCAGAAACTTAAACTTACTGGTGGCAAGTACGAAGTGGCTGGTTATATGGAATACGGTGCTTGCAACGATCAGAACTGTATTCCTCCTACATCGGTAGATTTTGATTTTAAGGGGGAAGTGGCTCCTCAGAAGGAAGAAGCAAAGGCTGATGATAAAGCAGAAGAACCAAAAGCAGAGGAGGAAGCTGCTGAAGAGGAGACTGAAGAGGCAGCAGATAGCGTAGCTGCTGATACTGCCGCTGTAGTTTCTGCTGCTCCTGCCGATGGTCTTTGGACTCCAGTAATTGACAAACTCCAGGCACTTGATGAAGGTGGCAATTCGAATGCTACTGACAACCCTCTCTGGTATATCTTCATCCTTGGTTTCTTAGGAGGTTTGCTTGCTCTCGTGACTCCTTGTGTATGGCCAATCATACCAATGACAGTAAGTTTTTTCATGAAGAAGGGAACTACAAAGAAGAGTACTGAAGCAGAGAAGGCTGCTGCAAGAAAGAAAGGTATCCGTGATGCTATCCTTTATGGTTTGAGCATTGTGGTGATTTATGTAGGACTTGGTTTGCTGGTAACAGGATTTTTTGGTGCAAGTGCATTGAATAGTCTTGCCACAAACGCCTATTTCAATATCTTCTTCTTCTTGATGCTTCTTGTCTTTGGTGCAAGTTTCATTGGAGGTTTTGAAATCACTCTCCCTTCTAAGTGGACAAACGCAGTGGATAGCAAGGCAAACTCAACTACAGGTTTGCTCTCTATCTTCTTGATGGCATTCACTCTCGTACTCGTAAGTTTCTCATGCACAGGTCCTATCATCGGTTTCCTTCTTGTGGAAATGGTTACAAGCAATATCGTTGGTCCTGTGGTTGGTATGCTCGGTTTTGCGATAGCACTCGCACTTCCATTCACACTCTTCGCACTTTTCCCAACAATGTTGAAGTCTGCTCCAAAGAGCGGAAACTGGATGAATGTGGTGAAGGTGGTGCTTGGTTTCGTAGAATTGGCATTCTCGCTTAAGTTCCTTTCTGTTGCAGACCTTTGTGAGGGTTGGGGCATTCTCGACCGTGAGACTTTCCTCGCTCTCTGGATTGCACTCTTCGCAATTCTTGGTGCTTATCTTATCGGTTGGATTCGTTTCCCACACGATGAGGATGAATACGATGAAGAAGGTAATGTGATTGTAAATCAGAAGACAAGCGTGCCTCGTTTCTTCATGGCACTCTTCTCGTTTGCATTCGCTATTTATATGGTTCCTGGACTTTGGGGTGCTCCACTCAAGGCAGTAAGTGCATTTGCTCCACCAATGAAGACTCAGGACTTCAATCTTGCAGAAGAACTCGAGGTTAAGCCTATGTTCACTGACTATGAAGAGGGTATGAAGTATGCTGCAGACCACAATATGCCGGTTATGATTGACTTCACTGGTTATGGTTGTGTGAACTGCCGTAAGATGGAAGCAGCGGTGTTTACTGATCAGACTGTTGCTGAAATCATGACTAAGGACTATGTCCTCATCCAACTTTATGTGGATGAGAAGACTAAGTTGGCAGAACCAATCGAGGTGGTTGATAATGGCACTCCTCGCAAGCTCCGCACTATCGGTGATAAGTGGAGTTATTTGCAGTCGAGCAAGTTTGGTGCTACTGCCCAGCCATTCTATGTTCTCCTTGATAATGAAGGCAATCCGCTCGAGAAGTCATACTCTTACAAGGAAGATATCGATGAGTATTTGAAGTGGTTGCGTTCTGGTTTGAATACTTATAAGAATAATTAGTGAAGGTTCTTCACTCTTCACTATATAAAAATATGGAACAGTCTCTTCGTGAAAACATAATTGCACTCGTAAAGAGCGAAGTAGTACCTGCGGTAGGTTGTACAGAACCAATTGCAGTTGCTCTTTGCGTGGCTAAGGCATCAGAAACTCTCGGTTGCCTGCCTGAAAAGATTACCGCATGCCTCTCTGCCAATATACTGAAGAATGCAATGGGAGTCGGAATCCCAGGAACAGGAATGATTGGTCTTCCTATTGCTATTGCTCTCGGTGCTTCGGTGGGAAAGAGCGAGTATGAACTCGAAGTGCTGAAGGATGTGACTCCTGATGCTGTAGAGGCGGGTAAGAAATATATTGCTGAGAAACGCATAAATGTGCAACTCAAATCAGATTCTCCAGACAAACTCTACATAGAGATTCATGCTGAGGCTGCTGGTAATAAGGCAATTGCTGTCATTAGTGGTGGTCATAAGAATTTCGTGAAGATACAAAAGGGTGATGATGTGCTTTTTGAAAAGCAAACTTCATCTGCTTCAGAGACTGAGACAAACGATGATTGGCTCACTCTTGAGAAGGTTTATGAATTTGCCACTACTGCACCACTTGATGAGATTGAGTTTATCAACGAAGCTCGCAAACTGAACGAGAATGCTGCAGAACAGTCGCTTCATGGCAATTATGGTCATTCGCTTGGTAAGGCGTTGAGTCGTCCGCTCGGAAAGGGTATTATGGGCGATACGATTTTCTCTCATATCTTGAGTTCAACTGCTTGTGCTTGCGATGCTCGTATGGCAGGTGCTATGATTCCGGTGATGAGCAACTCGGGTAGTGGTAATCAGGGCATTTGTGCTACGCTTCCTGTGGTGAAGTTTGCTGAAGAGAACCATAATACAGATGAAGAACTTACTCGTGCTCTTATGTTGTCGCATCTTACGGCGATATATGTGAAGCAGAGTCTTGGAAAGTTGTCTGCTCTTTGCGGTTGTGTAGTTGCTTCAACAGGTTCGTCATGTGGTATAACTTACCTTATGGGAGGCACTTACGAACAGGTTACCTATGCTGTGAAGAATATGATTGCCAACCTTACAGGTATGATTTGTGATGGTGCAAAACCTTCATGTGCTTTGAAACTTGCATCTGGTGTTAGCACTGCGGTTCTTTCTGCCATGCTTGCCATTCAAGGCGAATGTGTCACTTCGGTTGAGGGCATCATCGACGATTGTGTTGATAAGTCCATCCATAACCTTACAAAGATAGGTAAGGATGCTATGGATGAGACCGACCGCTGTGTTTTGGAGATAATGACAAGCAAGTAGGATAATACCTATTTGGTTTTCTTGGTAGTTTCAAATTAAAGTTGTATTTTTGCATGGAAAATGATAATGACTATGCGAAGATACAACTTCTTTTTTGTGCTGATTAGTGCTCTTGCGGTTTCTTTAGGAACACAGGCTCAGGCTCCGAAAGGCTATTATAAGTCTATCGATGGCCAGTTTGGTGCAGAACTCAAATCAAGTCTTGGAAGGGCTATTGCTGAACATAAAGTGTTCAGTTATAGCGACCTTTGGGATACGTATGAGGTGACAGATGTGGTTCCAGGAACGAAGGACCAAATCCTCGAATACTACTCAGACAAAGTGATGTACTACACGAGTCGTGGTACTCAGATTAATCGTGAACATACGGTTCCACAGAGCTGGTGGGGAAAGGGCAACATCTGTGATGCCTATACCGACCTCTTCAACGTGCTCCCTGCAGAGGCTGCGGTGAATGGACAGAAGAGCAACTATCCGCTTGGTGAAGTGACGGGTACTCCAAAGTTTGATAACGGAGTGACTAAGATTGGACCTTCGAATAATAGTGGTGGGGCAAACAACGTCTTTGAACCTGCAGATGAGTACAAGGGCGACTTTGCACGTGTATACTTCTATGTGGCAACATGTTATGCTGCTGCTCCTTGGACTGCAGAGGCCTATTCGATGATGTCTGCTGCACCAACAATCAAGGAGTGGACCCTCCCAACCTTGCTCGCGTGGAACGAGTCGGATCCTGTGGATGAACGTGAGATGAAGCGTAATGAGGCTTGCTATTATCTTCAAGGAAACAGGAATCCGTTTGTGGACTATCCCCAACTCGCTCAATTCATTTGGGGAGACAAGCAGAACGAACTGTTTGAACTCTCGGACGAACCAATAAATAATCCTTCGCAAACTTATACATTTGTGTTTAAGGCGGGAAGACCTTCGTTCTCCGTTCAATATGGCACTACACCTGAAACTGCCCAACCAGTAATGAAGGGTACTGAAGTGACTGTGGCATCAGGTAATGCGATTGCTACCATCCATTGGAGGGTGAATGATGGAAAATGGTATGAACTTGCTGCAGATACTGCCAACAATTTTTATTCGCCAAGTCATAAGGTGGTGGTTAATGGTGACACAAAGATAGAAGCCTTTACGGAGAAGGAGGATAGGGCGAACTCCGATACTTTGGTTGCATACTATTGTGTTGCAGACAATTCTGACTATTTGCTCTATGATGATTTTGCTACCGCTTCGAGTGGAAATAATACAAGCACTTCGGGCGCTTCATCATCTTTGTGGACTAATGTCAACTTTGTGGATAATGAAAATGCTTATTCGGCAGGAGGAGCAGTGAAGCTCGGTACTGGTTCGAAAGCGGGACATATCACTTCGCGCGAACTTGATTTCGAAGGTGGCAGACTAAAGGTGGAGCTTGATGTCAAAGGTTGGTCGAAGATTGAGGGCAAGATTGCTGTCACACTTTCTGATGGGCAGTCGCAGCAATTGGCATATACTGCAACCATAAGTGATGATTTCGAAACCCTTGTTGCTGGATTTGAGAATGTTCCGTCTCGTCCAACCGTTACTATTGCCACTACGCAGAAACGTGCTTTTGTAGATAATGTGAAGGTGACGGCAGTGTCAGCAGTTCCAGATGACATATCTACACCTTATTATATATATAAGGGTGGGGAAGTGTGGTACAGTGTGACAGGTTGTCGCATGAGTGGCAGACCTGACAAGGCTGGCATATACATTGTTAATGGTAAGAAAGTAGTGGTGGAATGGTTGCAGTTCCATTCGCAATAAGTAATGAATTAATAAATCAGTTTAATAATAACAAAAAAACAGCTTAATTAATTATGGCAAACGAAAATCAGAATCAGCTTCAGATCGAATTGAAGCCAGAGATCGCAGGTGGTGTTTACAGTAACCTCGCACTTCTCACTCACTCAAACAACGAATTTGTAATGGACTTTGTACAAATGCTCCCAGGTATGCCTAAGGCACAGGTTGCAAGTCGTGTCATCATGGCTCCAGAACACGCAAAGCGCCTTCTCTTCGCTCTTCAGGATAACATCCAGAAGTATGAGGCTCAGTTCGGTCAGATCAAGCTCCAGCAGCCTAACCAGCCAAAGGAAGGCAGCACTATCGCTCCATTCAACATCAAGAAAGGTGAGGCTTAATCCCGTCCTCTTCCTATAGTACGAGGCCCTTTGCACTACTAGTGTGAAGGGCCTCGAACTATTAGTGTGTGGGGCTTCATACTATTAGTGTGTGAAGCCTTTTACTATTAGTGTGGAGCCAATCATTAGGGAAGAATAGGGGTTTTTAGGGCAGAACTTAGGGCAAAAACTGTTGGGCGAAAAGGCGATATTAGCCTTTGATAATCAGTTTGTTATGGAGTCTTAGGGCAAAAAGTGATGTTTTTAGTCTCATACCCTATATATATACTCCTTTCTAAAAACACGTGGGCGTGTGTGTATGTATTGTAAAAAGTTTCCCGTATATTTTGCCCTAAACGCCCTATTTGTGCTATAATGAGTTGATAATTAATGTGTTATAATAGTGTTTTTGATAGTAGATTTTGCCCTAAGTTTTACCCTGTATGCTGTTTATGCCAGTTTGATTCGTAATATGATACTATATCGCTTTGGAATAGCTATAGAAGGATACAGTATGCGAAAATGTATATTATTATGTCAATAAATGTTAATTAGCGCTTATTTGGGTGCTATTTTCCCTCTGCAACGTAAAATATTTTTCAATTGTTGCTTGCGGTTTAAAAATAAATTCGTACCTTTGCACCGCTTTTTGGAGTAGTGCGTCCCTGAATGGGGATACAGAGAACATCAGACATGATATCTCTATTTGGCACGAAGTAAGCTATGGGCTTGCCACAAAAGTGATTATGACCGTATATTATAATAAGGTATATGGAAATCATAGTGGGCGCTCAGAATTGAATGACAAATAAAATCAAATAATAATAATAACAAAAAAACTAAACAAAATGCCTACTATTCAGCAATTAGTTCGTAAGGGCCGTAAGGTATTGGTAGACAAGAGTAAGTCTCCTGCATTGGATTCTTGCCCACAGCGCCGTGGCGTGTGTGTACGTGTCTACACTACAACACCTAAGAAGCCTAACTCAGCGATGCGTAAGGTCGCTCGTGTTCGTTTGACAAACAAGAAGGAAGTTAACTCTTACATCCCAGGTGAAGGCCACAACCTTCAGGAGCACTCAATCGTACTCGTACGTGGTGGTCGTGTTAAGGACCTCCCAGGTGTACGTTACCACATCATCCGCGGTGCTCTCGATACTGCAGGTGTAGCAAGCCGCACACAGCGTCGTTCTAAGTACGGTGCTAAGCGTCCAAAGGCAGGTAAGACTGCTGGTAAGAAGTAATTCTCCCCAATCTTTATCAAACAAGTAAGTTTACAAACAAGATTTGATTTGTTGGAAATGCTATGACGGTTGAGTAAATGGCTATATCGGTCGTTGAAGAAACAAGATGCAATGCAACCCCAGATCAACAATTAATCAAAACAAGCAAAATGAGAAAAGCTAAACCAAAGAAGCGTGTGATCCTTCCAGATCCAGTTTTCGGTGATGTTAAGGTTACTAAGTTCGTTAATAACCTTATGTATGATGGAAAGAAGAGCGTAGCTTATACAATCTTCTATACTGCTCTCAAGAATGTAGAGAACAAGATGAAGAGTGAGGAGAAGACTCCACTCGAAATCTGGAAGAAGGCTCTTGACAATATCACTCCACAGGTCGAGGTTAAGTCTCGCCGTATCGGTGGTGCAACATTCCAGGTTCCAACAGAGATTCGTGCTGACCGTAAGGAAGCAATCTCTATGAAGAATATGATTTCTTTCGCTCGCAAGCGTAGCGGTAAGAGCATGGCTGACAAGCTCGCTGCTGAAATCATGGATGCATTCAACGAGCAGGGTGGTGCTTTCAAGCGTAAGGAAGATATGCACCGCATGGCTGAAGCTAACCGTGCATTCGCACACTTCCGCTTCTAATCCACAAGCATAAAAGGTAAAAAAGGTTTTTAACAAGTAAAAAGAAAATTTTCAAGATATGGCAAAGCAAGATTTGCACCTTACCCGTA